>NZ_JAUBUB010000003.1:98887-132786 GCF_036705265.1 Microcoleus sp. B4-C2 | reverse complement strand
CCACAAGCAGATTCAGTCTTTGTGGAACAGGCATCTTGCCTGTTGTTGAGAATTGTGGAACAGGCATCTTGCCTGTTGTTGAGCATGGTACGGGCAGGCAAGATGCCCTCCCCACAAGCAGATTCAGTCTTTGTGGAACAGGCATCTTGCCTGTTGTTGAGAATTGTGGAACAGGCATCTTGCCTGTTATCGAGCATGGTACAAGATATTAGTTCGATCGCACAAAGTGCCGCAGCTTCTGCTACACTAGGCGTCCCGACTTGTTTGACTACAATATTGGAAGGATTAGGGACTTCTACGGAACTTAAAATGTCAGCAGCAAAGGTTTTTAACGGCCAATTTCGCGCTTGACAAAGTTCCAGCAAGCCGACTTCACCTGCTTTAGTGTCTATTGTAGCAATACCTGCGATCGCACTTTCGGCTAAATGATAAGCACGGCATACTTGTTTAATCGCAGTTTCGATTAATTCTCGCCCTGTTCCGCGTTCACAACCTATCCCTACCCACAACACTCTCGGATGCCACTGAACCTTTGGCAAAACAGATTCCGGCGAAAATCTTCTCTGGGTGAAACTAATCCAAATTCGGGCTTTGATAGTTGATAGATTTTCCCCATCCCAATACAAAGAATGTTTTTCTGGCAGACTGTTTTGCCACAAAGTAGAACCAACTTCTTGAATTACTTCGACAGTTTCCCCTCTAGCAAGAGCCGCCGCCACTCCAGTCCAGTCACCTTCGCCCCGCCTCCAACCGCTGGGAATCTCTAGCATATCTAAAGTAAATTCATCGTTCATTATTCAGTTATCTATTCTGTAGTTTCACTGCGACCGCAATCTTAAAAAAAACTTAACACTCTGTTTAGTGAAAATTTTGGTATAATTGTAGCACAAACTACAAAAAACCCAAGATTTAAGATGGTAGAACTAAATCAGTTACTGTTAGAGTTTGAAAGCAACCTCAAATGGGAAGGAGTGACAAAAGAATGGATAGACCGCCGGGAAAGTTGGGTTAGCGATGTGGCAGCATCAGTTAACCTGACATATCTAGCAGAATTGCTAGTTGAATTGGAATCTAACTTGAAGTGGGAATCGGTGGATATTCAGTGGCAACAGCGTCGAGACCGTTGGGTAGAAGAATGTCTGGCAGCATCGATTGTTCAAGAAGTATCAAGTTTATTGCTGGAACTTGAAACCAATACCAATTGGGAAGCGGTTACCGATGAATGGCAGCAGAATCGCGAGAAATGGGTACAGCAAATGCACAAGTTTAAGGAGTAGTTTCGAGGATTTAGAGCCTGTAGATATGCGTTTTCAGACTCTAACATTTCCTAATGACTAATCACTAATTCTTCATCTTTCTGCAAAACCCCATTTAGAAAAATATCAGCGAGTCCTTCAGCCATTTTTTGCATTTGCTGCCGAGAAGCATTCGGCTTCATAATCGTATTTTGACTGAAGGGCGCGACTGCAAACATTCCCAAAAATACCTGAGCCGTTTCCCAAAAAAGCCTCAGCCACATAGCTCATTATAAAAAACCAACACTCTCAATCAATAAAATTTGTACAAAAATAGCACAAACTGCAAACAAGACAAAATTTAATATGGTAGAACTAAACCAATTACTGTTAGAGTTTCAAGCCCACCTAAACTGGGACGCAGTGACGGAAGAATGGAAAGAACGTCGCGACTGTTGGATGAGGGAGGTATCAGCAGCAAGTGACGAAAAACACCTAGCGAAATTGCTAGTTGAATTAGAATCAAATTTTCAGCGAGAAGCGGTACAAAGTCTCTGGAAAATGATCCGTGAAAGTTGGGTAGAAGAATGTCATATAGCATCGACGCTGGAAGAAGTATCAAGTCTATTGCTGGAACTTGAAAGCAATACAACTTGGGAAGTAGTGACGGATGAATGGCAGAAAAACCGGGAGAATTGGGTACAGCAAATGTACGAATTTATAGAGTAATTGGGGATTGGGGATGGGTGACGGGTTATTGGTTATAACTGAGATATTGCACCATTCTCAATTAGCCGTAGGGGCGGGTTCGCCAACAGCCTTAAAGCTTGCAAATAGGTTCTATAAACCCGCCCGACCCCACGAAAAATCCTCTTATTGATATTGCTGCAAGATATCGGTTATAACTGATATCTTGCACCATTGTCAGCAACAGGCTTTTCGGCCTGTTCCACAAGAAAATTTATATATTGTGGAACAGGCCGAAAAGCCTGTTCATAAAAGCCTTGTTGAGAATGGTGTAACATCTGAGTTATAACCAATAAATAACCAATAAGCTGTTCGGCATTTAAAGGACTTGCGTAAGGTGCGTCAGCATCTAAGGTTTTCCGTTTCAGCGTAAGGGTTCTAGCTGACGCACCCTACTAGCCTCGTTACTGGTTTAAATGCTCCACAGCTTAACGGTTATAAAATTAACTAACTTTTGTTTAAATACCTCTCAATTAGGACGATCGCCACAATATCGTCCACTGGCTTCGGTGGCGTCCGCATTCCCTGGGGAATCAAGCGCGAAAGTCCCGTGGGAGGGTACATTTGCCAGTAGCGTTCCCTCGCTTCTAAACTGCTGTACCTCTCGTCCACCTGAACAATTTTGAGCGCTGGCGACAAACTCTGCGTCAGTTTTTGTTTCCAACTCTTAGAAGTCGTTTGATCTCCGAGCACCAATAACTCAATGGGAAACTGTTCGCACAAAGATTGAATAGTAGATATCGCTGCTTCCGACTGCACAACTTGATGGTAGCAGACCTTCTTATCTCTACCCATTACAGCTATGCCGCATTTGTCTTTACCTGGATCGAAACCTAAAATCATATTTATGAGTCCTGTGTTAATAAGTTTGTAGTTGCGATCGAGCGCCAGTCAACTCAATCGCCAACCTATATCTAATCTGATACTTGCATTCTTGAATGTCTCAAAATCTTTGCGGGCGATCGTACTTATTTTGCTTGACTTTTTTGTGGGATTGACATATTATATCATCATGGAAATCCCTATTTAGCTGGGAGTTGTAGTAATGGAAGTCGAATTTGGTCATGTTCAGGAATACAATACAGAAAGAGGTTTCGGCTTTGTAAGCCGCACATTTAGGAATGCTAATCAACGACATAAAAAAGATGTTTGGTTTCATATCAAAAAAATTAAGTGTGATTACCCCAATTTGGCAAAAGAATTAGATGCTGGCTCCTTCGCAAATATTAACTTTTGGTACGAAGTTGATAATAGCGATCGCGAAAAGGTCGGTAAAGTCTGGCTAGACCCAAAAGATATTCCTCAGCAGCAACGAGATAGTTTATCTTATCATATTGAACAACTATGGTGCAATCCTATTAATGCTTTTCCTGAATGGCTAGATTCGATCACAATTGCTGTGGTTGGAGAAGTTCGCAAAGATGAGTTGAAGAAACTTTATGATGAACGAATTCGTAAGCGAAATGAAGTAAAAGAGCAAGAAAAAATACAGAGACAACTTCGACGTGAACAGGCGATGTCGAGTAACAATCAAACTCAATCGTCTAAAGATCCAGTGGGAGGACATCGAGATGATGCAAAGAATATTCAAATTCCATCAGCTACAGAGCTTTTTCGTACTGAGAGAGGAATAATGGTGGCAATTTTCTCTAGTGAGATGCACGGCTTACCCCCTGAATTAAGGAAAATTGTTAGACCATGCCCAAGGGGAAGTAGGATAAACCAGCTTTCTTTTGACCCAGGGGGCAGTGACGTAGTAGTCGCTTATAGTCTCGGTCATGCTATTTTGTATGACTGGATTAAAAATGTTAATTCGTACATTAATGCATTCGAGAAATCCAACCCGGAGTTCCATTTACACATTCAATCAATATATGGGCGTTTTTGTGAATATCCGAGCGAGCGCGGGTTTGGTGTGTTTTCGCCAATATGGTATCGTGACAGGGATGGAGCCTGCAAGGATGCTATTAAAGCTTGCTTGAAAAGATATCAAACACAGATAAAGATTGGCCACAAAACATTGCATGAAGAAGCCAAGAACTATTGGAAAACTACTTATGGTCTTTCCGATCAAGAAGTTGAAAATTTGCCGACGCTTTACAATCAGTACAAGCAGTATATGGAGGAAAATAGAAAGGATGCCATGAAAGCTCGCTTGGAAAGATATCAAAGAAAGATGGATATTAGCCACAAAACAGTGCATGAAAAAGAAAGCCAAGAATCATGGGAAGACAACTTATGATCTTTCCGATCAAGCCCCAAGTTGTACATCGACAAACTCAACAATATACTGTTACAATAATTATTACAAATGCTATGAATAGAGCCAAATTTTGTTCTGTGATGTCAATATCTCAGGGTTCGATTCTTAGTTTCTTTCTTTGCCTTCTTAGCGGTGCGGTGCGTCGCTGTGAGATTGTTGGTGGTGCTTCCAGATTTTTGGTGGCGACACACCCTACGATTGCTATATATATGGCGGCACGGATTCCCATGATTTAATGATATGTCAAGGGCGCGAAAAAGTCAAGCAAAATTGTAATTCGATCGCCCAAAATTTTTCATCAAATTCGATATGTCGATCGCACTTATTTTTTAACTTTCAAATCTCCTGGGCCAGCTTTTTGTTGTCCGGTGCGAAAAACAACGACTCCGTTTTCACGAGCAACTAAATCTATTTTAAGCGGGCCGGCGATGTAAGTGACATCTGCCGCGATCGCCTGAACGTCCAGCGGTTTCTCGTACTGCTGCAATCGCTCTATAAAACCAGCTAAAGTTTCAATCTGACTGTCGGCCACTTGAACTCTACCGCCGACAACGCCGATTAGGCGAGCGCGAAATTGACAAGCTTCTATCAATTGCAGCAACTGCTGCCGCACCTGTTCGTCAGTCAAAGTCACCGGATCGACAGCAACCCCTGCAATCACATCTCCAGCCCGGAAGACAACTCGATTGATTTCTGCTTCTGCAAATACCTTAATTAGCTTTTCTTCCCGCAGGTAATTAGCGCCGGCAACAATTCGCACCACGTAGTCTTGACCGTCTTTAATCTGACTAATTAGTTGATCGATTTCTGCTTTAGTAATTTGAATAACCTGATCCCTAACCTTGGTATTTTCCGGCTGCATCAGTCCGACGGTGGTTTTATTTGCTTCTTGCAAGAGTCGATCGATCGCGCCACTTGCCATACCGGGTTCAATAATGCGAACCACGCCAGCAGCTAAAATTTGACCGCGCCTGATGGCAACTGTACCCTCGCGGATTGCCTGAAAGTCGCGTTCCAAAATTTGCACTTGTTGCTGCAAGACAGTTTGTTGCTGTTCGAGTTGAGCTTGTTGCTGTGCCAAGGTTTCTAGGAGTGCTTCCCTCTCGGCAATTACTTTGTCGCGATCGACAATTATTCGATCGCGATCTGCCAGATTTTGCATCCGCTGAGCAATTTCCTTGTCTCGCTGGGCAATTAGTTCGTTGCGATCGACAATTTCCTTGTCCCGCTGGGCTATTTCTGCGTCTCGCTTGGCAATTTCTCGATCGCGCTGGGCAATTTGAGTTTTTACCTGCTCTCGCTGCTCGATTAACTGTTGCCGTTCCTCTTGCAGTTGGGCGATTTCCGAGCCTAAAGTCGTTTTTTGCTCGGAAACTGTTTTCAATTGGTTCTCGGTGCGATCGAGCTGAGCTTGTGTAGTCGATCGAGCCGTTTCAACCAGTTTCAATTGTTCTTCGGTGCGGGATTTAGCTGCTTCCACACTGCTGAGCTGTTCTTCTGTCTGAGATTTAGCCGCTTCTACCTGACTTAACTGCTCTTCAGTTTTAGACTTGGCTGCTTGCACGCTGTTAAGCTGGGCCCGCAGCGAGTTTAATTTTGTTTGCGTCAGAGCTTGCTCGGCATTAGCTGCTTGGAGGGATTGATTAATTTGCTCTAAATTGGCTCTAGCTTGCGCTTGAGCGGCTCTGGCTTGAGCTAATTCAGTTTCAACTAGATTTTTTTCTTGAGTGGCTTGGTTGATTTCTCTGCGGGCGTTGTTGAGCCTTTTTTGAATCTCGTCTATTCTAAAAACTCCGGTTCGCAGCGGCTTGCTAGTAGCAAACAAAATGCCCAGAGTAATGGCTGACAAGATACTGCCGGCCATCACTGTCACAACAACAGCAGTATCGCGGGGGCGAAGTTTGAACAAGCTCAACCTTGCCTTGCCGACTTTCGTCCCAAGGCGATCGCTGACAGTGGCGATCACACCCCCCAACACTAAAATTACAAATACCAGGATGTATCCAGCAGTCATTCCGATTTTAGATTTTGGATTTTGGATTTTGGATTGAATCTAAAATCCAAAATCCAAAATCCTATACTTTCTCGGCATCAAGTGAATTGCTGGCTTAGGGCCACCGGGTTGTGGACTGTGATCTTTTTCTTGTGGATCGAGATCATGGTTTCTTGCCTGAGATCGCCCAGCAAACGAGTCACCGTTACCCGCGTCGAGCCGATCGCTTCGGCGATCGCCTGGTGGGACAGCTTCAAATCTATCGTAATCCCCTCAGCCCCCGGCACGCCAAAATCCCGGCACAGAATCAGCAAAAAGCTGACGAGTCTCGAACCCATATCTCGGTGCGCCAGCGTTTCAATCATCATCTCGGTTTGCAAAATCCGAGACGACAGTCCCCGTAGCATCACCATCGACAATTCCGGGTCTTCCTTGAGCGCTTTCTCGACTTGTTCGATCGGCAGCGAGATCAATTCCACCGGCGTAAAGGCTACCGCGTGGTAAAACCTGTCCGATCGGTGTCCCGTAATCAGAGACAGCACCCCAAATACGCTATTTTCGCGCAGGAGGGCGACTGTAATTTCTTCCCCTGCTTCGTACACCCTGGAGAGCTTCACAGCACCTCTAATGAGAACGTAGACGCGCTCAGCCGGGTCTCCAGGGAAAAAAATTGTCTTGCCCCGTTCAAAGGTTTCCACAATGGGTGGAAACGCTCCGCCGCTGATTTGGCGGAACACGGCTGCTAGCGGTCTATCATGCGTCACGACTAGATCCTTTGTACTAATCAATACTTTATAACTTGCCGATTAACCTTATTGAGTAAATATACTGCCCAACCTCCAATATCCAAGGATTCTGTTACTTCCATCTAATGTTAAGGTAAACACGCACTGTATGATTAAATCTAGCCCTTCTCTTAACTTTTTCAATTCCGCCCCCATGTAGCTCCACAGCAAAATTAATATCAATTGTGTCTCAATTGTGTCTCAATTGTGTCTGAATCAGTTAAATCTGAATCAGTTGTGTCTAAACTGGCGGGGTTGTCAGATATAGCCAATGAGAACGGTGCAAGTTGCTTTTAGATAAACTACAGATGATAGATTTGACCGGAAAAAATGCTCTTGTTACGGGCATTGCCAACAATCGCTCGATCGCCTGGGGCATCGCTCAGCAGCTCCACAAAGCTGGGGCCAACCTCGGCATAACTTATTTGAAGGACGAGAAAGGCAAGCACGAGCGTAAAGTCGCTGAACTGGTGGAACCGCTCAATCCCAGTCTGTATTTGCCCTGCAATGTCCAAGACGAGAGCGAAATTGAGTCTACTTTTAAAACCATCGCCGACAAGTGGGGCAAGTTAGATGTCCTCATCCACTGTCTGGCTTTTGCCGGCAAGGACGAACTTTCGGGAGACTTCACCAACACTTCGCGCCAAGGTTTCTCCAATGCTTTGGATATTAGCGCTTACTCGCTGGTGCGGCTTTGTGCTGCTGCTAAACCCCTGATGGCCGAGGGCGGCAGTATTGTCACGCTGACTTATTTGGGCGGCGTCCGGGTAGTTCCTAATTATAATGTGATGGGAATTGCTAAGGCAGCTTTGGAAATGAATGTTCGCTATCTGGCTGCTGAACTGGGCCCGTTAAATATTCGGGTAAATGCGATTTCTTCTGGCCCGATTCGGACTCTGGCTTCGTCAGCAGTTGGCGGTATTCTGGACATGATCCACCACGTTGAGGAAGTTGCCCCGCTGCGGCGGACGGTGACTCAGCAGGAAGTGGGAAATGCTGCGGCTTTTCTGTGCAGCAATCTCGCTAGCGGGATTACGGGTCAAGTTTTGTATGTCGATGCCGGTTACGAAATCATGGGAATGTAACAGTTGTCGAGAATTTAGAGTTATGTAGGGGCGGGTTTAGACAATAAACTTTAACTCTAACAAGTAAGTTTTATGCAAAAGCCGCCCCTTTCGAGAGTTTTGAGTTTTGCATAATTCTCTTAACTAAACACTTGAGAATTAGCGCCGATCAAGCTGTAATCTTCAATTATATTATGTCGGGTCGATTACCCCTAATACGGTAGGGGCGGGTTCACGAAAAATATTTGCCAATAATTGACAATCTCAAAAACCCGCCCTTTTAATCGCTCGATCGGACATGATATTACTAATTATCAATAACTAATGAATGACCAATTGCGAATTATGGAGATAATCGATCGCCCTTCTGTACCTCCTGCAACTTCAGTTCAACCAGCTAGGGCCGCCTTAGTGAAACGCACGACACTGGAAACGGATGTCACGGCCAGCCTCAATCTCGACGGTGTGGGAACTTGCAAGGCGTCTACGGGGATTCCGTTTTTAGACCATATGTTGCACCAGATTGCTTCTCACGGATTGATCGATTTGGACGTGCAGGCGATCGGGGATTTGGAGATTGACGACCACCACACGAACGAGGATGTGGGAATTACCTTGGGCCAAGCCCTAGCAAAAGCTGTCGGGGATCGATCGGGCATTTCTCGCTTCGGACATTTCATCGCACCTTTGGATGAAGCTTTAATTGAAGTAGTGCTAGACTTTTCGGGACGGCCTCACTTAAGTTACAACTTGGAAATTCCCAACCAGCGGATCGGCACTTACGATACAGAATTAGTGAGAGAGTTTTTTTCGGCGGTTGTGAACCACTGTCAAATGACACTGCACATTCGACAGTTGCAGGGCGGGAATTCTCATCACATTGTAGAAGCGGCGTTTAAGGCATTTGCGCGAGCTCTGCGGATGGCGGTAGAAATCGATCCGCGGCGCGCCAGTGGGATTCCGAGTTCTAAAGGAGTTTTGTAGTATGGGGTTAGTAGTAGCGTTTGGGCGCTACTACTAACCTGTCGTACCATGTCGAGTTAAATAGTTATAATACTTTGCTGATGAGTTGGCAAAGAAAAAACTGAAGTCTTTACTACAAACAGGTCAATCGAGACTTGTATTAACCACCCGCCCTCACTCTATCCAAACTTCGTCAAGAATCGGAAAGCATCGAGTACGTGACTCGCGCAAACGTAAGGCGAAGTATTGTAAAAAGCTTGCCAAGCCGCCGCTTTATCTTCGTCGTATTTATCCGCTCTTTCCGGGTGTTTACCTTGCCAATTCAGCCGGACTGCGTGACCGACTAATACATCTAAAACGATGTATTCTTCTACTTGCAATTCAGGGTTGCGCTGGGCGATCGCCGCCAACTCCATCAGCGCCTCAATATTGACTTGTCGGTATTCCGGTGCGACAATCTTATTCAGCAAATGCTCGATTTGTAGCGCGAAATTCTTTTCACCGGGTGTCATTTCCGATAATATAATATGGCTGTCTAACCGATTGCGCCGCTCTAATTTGTCGCCAATTATCAAGCCTTTGCAGTGCCGCAGCAGTCCCCAAACACTCGGATAAAAATCCTTCGGTACGCGATTGACAGTACCTTCCATTTGCCGCTTCCGGCGCCATCCTCCCCCAGGCATGGTTGGTTCTTCAGAAACTGGCGCTACTACCCATTCAATGTCTTTTTCCGGCTGTTTGACGCGCAGGGATTCTTGCTGTTTGAGGATTTGATTCATTTCCTCGTATTCTGTCAACACTTGGCGCAGGCGATTTTTGATTTCAAAGGGGCTTAGCTGCATTAAATGTTCGTAAGCTTCATTTTGCGTAACTCCCAATTCGCGGGCAAACTCGCTAGTCAGCAGCAAAATAAAGTAGCTAACTCTCAGTGTCAGCAAACCTTTAAATAACTGCGGTTCGGCTTTAATTAGCAGGCCGAGGTAGATGAGAATTTCTTGAGTTAAAACTCGATCGCGAATGTCTTCTCCGCAGAATTGGCGAATTTTGTCCATCACTTCCGTGTAAGATCCGGGTCGCGAAATTATCGAATCTTCGCTGTAGGCTTTCCCCACAGCAATCTGTTTTTGCCGCACCAAAATGTCTGTCACCGCATCGGACAAGCTGATATCAACCTTGTCCAGCAAACCTGCGGCATGGCGGATGACTGCCCATTGGATTTTTGATTGCGAACTTTCTCCAGCTTTTGTATAAACTTCGTTGAGCAAATCCACAACTTTAACTGTTTCTTCCGCCCCTCCAAATCCTGTATCAAAGTTTAACCCTTTGAGGCGAACCAAGGTGTGCAGCAGCTCAATTTGTTCGTACAAATTTTCTGATTCGCGCAGGCTAGTCAGCAAAAATTGAGTATTAGTTTCGCACTCTAATTTAAATTCTTGCGTATGACCCAGAGGCCAAGTTTTTTCAGGATTGTAACCGAGATATCTGGGAGTTTCGACTGCACCTGTAACTGGAGATTCTGTGAATTCAAAATCGTGCATGAAATCAATTCTCTCCGTGCCAGCGGTCAGCATTAACTGCTTAAGATTTCCGAGTTTAACTGGCGTGTTGTTACAGTGTCCATCCCGGAATTCCTTCATTAATTCTAACAACGCTTCCCGCCCGGTTTCCAGCATCGTGTGAGTCAGCATCAGCGTTACCGTAGGGCGTCCCAACTGATACCAGTGGTGGTGAATGTGAGCTATTTCGCTTTTGATTTGAGCTACTAAAAAATGGTAATCTAAAGTTAAGTAAAACTCTTGTCTGTTCAAAAATGATGGGAGGAATACGATCGCCTCTTCGCGAATTTTAAACACCCGAGAAGTTGTTAAACTCCGCAAACGGCGCACGGGGCGGCCGGTTAAGCCTAATTGGTCGTTGCGTCCAATTTGCGTGTAAATAGCTGATAATTCTTTAGTCTGGCGGACTTGAATTGGTTCTACCTGTTTTGGGGTTTGCGTCGCAATGCCGTTAGCGGCTAATTCTGCTTGCAAATCTTCGTCTTCAGCTAACAGTGCAATTTGCACTAAAGGTTCTCTGTGCGGGCCCACTGACAGGTGCCTTCCCAGCGGGTCGATATCGCCCACTGCGATTAATCCTTCATTTAGCAATTGACCGAGAAAATACAGACTTTGGGCCCAAACTAGGGGAATATTTTCATTGGGTAAGCGCTGCTGGCTGCTGGGATTTAGCTTTTCTGCTTCTATATTTTCGGCGGGGACGTAGTACAATTCTGGTAGTAGCGGCACACCAGAGCGATCGACTGCTAGAGATTCCAAACGCTGCTGGTACTCCTGCACTTGGGCTTGATTTCCCTGAAATATGCCGTCCAACAATAAATAAGTGAAAAATAGCGGCCACTCGCATTCAATGTGCTCGAACTGCCTTAATTCTGTGGGTTCGTAGTGCAGGCGATCGGCATCTTCCAACACTGTTTGGTGTCCGTCCCGCAGAAACCGCTTGCAGCCGTATTTTCCTTGCAATTTGTCAATAATCTTATTTCGAGTCCGTTCTATTAATTCTCGGTCTTCAACAGCAAAAGCCGGAAAACTAATCACACTCAATAAAGCGGCATCTACTTCTTTTGAGCTAGATTCGCGAGGCAAAAGCGATTCCAAAGTTATGCGACTTCTGGCAATTTCGTCGGGCAAAACGTGAATCACCGATGCTTGAGAGCCTTTAATCCCGAACAAATCCAACCCATTTATGGCTTCTAGGGCTGCTTTTGCCATGCCAACAGAACTGGCGTTCAATTCTGCATTGCCTCGATTGATTTTATGGCCTCTTTCCCAAATTCCGTAATCCGGCGTGCGGTAGGCTCTACCGATGTAGTAAACTAAATTTTGCACGAAATTGACTTCATCAATTGTAAAAATTACGTGCAGCCCGGAAGCCGTCATTTGAGCAAGAATTAATAAAAATATAGATGTAGCGTCTAACTGTAAATGTCCCCACTTGTCATCACCGACAACAATACCTCCAGTTTGAGTATTGTATTTAGCGTGCAGGGCATCTAGCGGCGACTGAGTATTTTTAAAATGTTCTACTTTGCTCGATTGCTGCATCATCGCAAACAGCAAGCCGCGCATCAGTTTGACTGTGCTGTGTTCGAGTTCAAATGTCCTGCCCTGATCGCCATCAATTTTGCGGTAAGCTAAACCCAAACCCCAAACCGCGAGAATGCTGTACACGTTGTCGCGCACCCAGGCATCGGTGTAGTCGCCGTGAGCGTTAACGGCGGTACTCGCCGGCAGCAAACCTGTAATTGGGTTCTGGCGCTTGAGGATGATGGTTTTGATTTGCTCGTAGTAATAATCTAACCTGGTTTGCCGCTGGTTTTTTGCGATCGCCATTTCGTTTTCCTTGTTTTTCCTGATGCGAGTAGATTTGGGGTGAATAGACTTTTAAATATATCAGATATTAGATCATTTCTCAAGTTATCCAAACACAAAAAGGTAATTGCCATGTCTACGCAAAACCACAATAACAACAGCGTTCCTTTCGTGAAAGTTGTCTACTCTACAGTGAAAATTAATGGTAAAATTGAGCTAGTACCGATGGAATGGTACGCCGACGGCTCTGTCAAAAAAATCGAACGCTAATGCTCGATCGCACTTGGCGGGCAAACTCTAATGAACTTGCGCGACTCGTCGCTTACAAAAAAACCGGTTTCTGGGCCACAGAACGATGACTTAACAGACTCAAGGTGGCACAAACCGGGTTTTTTGCGACCAAAACTGGTCTAGCGTCGATCGCCAATCTAAGCTAATTTAAATAACTAGGTGTGTAGGAATCTCAAAGAAAAAAATATGGATCGATCGCGCCCGCAATTTTCAGTGCTGGGACTACCAGTTCACATATTAGATGATTATGCAGGTTGGCTGATGGAGCGTCTGCATCAAGGGTTAGGAAGTCATGTGGTGACTTTGAATGCTGAAATGGCCATGCAAGCCGAGCAAAATCAGGCCTTAGCAGATGTAATTCGCAAAGCGGAACTGGTGATTCCCGACGGTTCGGGAGTGGTGTTGTACTTGCGGCTGCGTGGCAAACCGGCACAGCGCTATCCGGGGATTGAATTAGCAGAATCGCTGCTGCAACAAGCCGGAAAATTGCCTGATTCGGAACCACTATTTTTCTTTGGAGGTTCCCCAGGAGTGGCGGCTGCGGCGGCCAAAACTTGGCAGCAAAAAGTTAACGGATTATCGATTGCTTCTCAACACGGTTATCTTTCCGCAGATGAAGAGAAAGACTTCCGTGAAAGCCTCAAACAAATGCAGCCAAAACTGATATTTGTAGGATTGGGAGTGCCGCGCCAAGAATTTTGGATTGCCGAACACCGACACCTTTGCCCTCAGTCAATTTGGGTGGGAGTTGGTGGCAGTTTCGATATTTGGGCAGGAACAAAAACCCGCGCGCCGGCTTGGTTTTGCGACAATCATTTAGAATGGCTGTATCGGCTTTATCAAGAACCTTGGCGGTGGCGGAGGATGTTGGCTTTGCCACAATTTGCCTTGAAAGCTTTGGGGGATTTGCGAGGGTAAATTAATAGCATCAATCTTCTGTCTGAGTCACAATCCTCTCGATCCCCCCTAACCCCCCTTAACAAGGGGGGGACAAGAATTGAGTCACAATCCTCTCGATCCCCCCTAACCCCCCTTAACAAGGGGGGGACAATAATGTCGTCAAAATTTTCTTTATTAAGGGGGATTCGAGGAGATATAGACTCGACTACAAGCGACATAAATCGTGTTATTTCTTCAGTCCGCCTACGCGGACTTTGTTTGTGTAGTAGCGGTTTCAACCGCCGATTCTAATCAATACAAACCGATCGCGATTAAACAATATAAGGAGAATCGATCGCCTTTGCCCGATTAATCGCCACCAAAGTCTGGTAAATCAAAGCCGAAATCTCACCGCGGGTAATGTCCCGCAGCGGCGAAAGCCAATCGCGGGAAGGATAATTAACCACAATCTTCAAAGCAGTTGCTGTGGCGATCGCACTCAAAGCATAATTAGGAATTTGAGAGCGATCGGTGTAAACTTTCAAAGTATCAGGATTCCCGCCCTTGAGTTCCAAACCGTTAACCAAAGACACGATCGCGTCAGCCTTAGTCAAATTCTGATTCGGGCCGAACTTCAACCCCGGAAACCCCGCCAAAAACCCCCCCCGATTTGCTCGTTCGATCGCACTTCTCGCCCAAAAAGTAGCAGAAACATCAATAAAATTTGTAGCCGGCACCCTCGGAATCGGACTAAACGCACTCACCAACAGCGCCGCATATTGAGCACGGTTTAAACTGTCATCAGGCCGAAAAGAACCGTCAGGAAAACCGCTAATTATATTCGCCGCAGCCAAAGCTTCAATAAACTTCTGTGCCCAATGTCCAGAAATATCACTGAACACTGTACCCCCGATATTCGGATTGCCGCCACCCTTTCTCACCGCAGCTTGCACAGCTTTAAAAGCATTCACTTTCCCGTAACCAAACCAATCGCTGCGACCGTTGTTAGGATCGTAATTTCCCATGCGATTCCCTAACTGGGGATCGGGATCGGGATCGACAATTTTTTCAGCAGTTTGTTCGAGAATTCCCCGCACTTCCCGCGCCGTCAAACGGGGGTTAGCCGAAAGTATCAACCCTGCAACCCCAGCGACTACTGGAGTGGCGCTGGAAGTACCGCCAAAAGTATCAGTATAGTCCCCCCAGTCGTAGCCCCGATCGCCCACTCGATCGGCAGTAAACACCCCCAAACCGGGCAAATACTGCGTCACCTCCGGCGGCGTGCCGATAAATCCGGTTTCTGGCAACCAAGTTCCCGGCGGCGCGTTGTTGCTGGGGGCGCAAACCGAGATGCTGGTGCCCCAGTTGCTGTAAGCTGCTTTTTTGTTGAGGGAAGTGGAAGCGCTGACGGCAATTACGTCGGGGTGAACGGCAAATCCTGCCAGCCATCTAGTTTGACCCTCCACGACGTTGTTGGGCCAGCCTTTCTCGTTAACAGTACCGTTGACTGGGCGGTTGGCATTCCCCGCCGCGAACAGAATAACGCAGCCTCTGCCGCCCCGCCCTTGGGTTGCTGCTTTGGTGATAACGGCACTCTGCCGCAGGGAAAGCGGATAGTAAACTGCAGCAGGCCCCCAACTGCAAGAAATGACGGCGGCACCTTTTTGGATCGCCCAATTAAATATTTTTTCGACAGAATCGTCATCGAGAAAACCCGTGGTACGGATGGGCATCAGGGCGCATCCGGGGGCGACGCCGACAATGCCTTTGCCGTTTTCTTCAGCAACGGCTACGCCGGCACAACTTGTACCGTGGTTGTCTGAGTCGGCGACTGGCATCGGGGAAGTGTCGCCGTCTTTGAAATCGATGGGTGAGACGATTTTGCCTTGGCCTTGAAAATCTGGGTGGGTGATGTCAACTGCATCGTCGGCGATCGCAATTACGATCGATCGAACTCCGCGAGTCAGGTTCCAAGCTGGTTCTGCATAAATTTGAGCACCGCCGACAAGTTCGTTGCCGCCTTTGTTGTTTAGATACCACTGTTTGGGATAAAGCGGATCGCGGGGCGTGTAATGCTGCTGCATCTCTACTAAAATGTTGGGTTCCGCTACCAGAACTTCTGGATATCTTGTCAGGCGGTTGGCAATTTTGATCGGGTTTTCTGTTGCTTGTTTTGTGACTTCGCCGACGAAGGTGTTGGGAATTCCTTCTACTGGCCGGACTATTTTTAAAGCTGCTGCATTGGCGATCGCATTTCGCGATTGTTCATCTACTTGTTCGCCAAATTGAATCGTAATTTGGTCGGTTAAATAAAAGAATGTACTCGGATTGTTCGCGGGGCAATAGACGTGGCTGGCAAAAGCTACGGCATCGCTGGCGCGCGCTGTTTGCATTGCTGCTTCTAGGCGATCGGCTGAAACGAGATATTCTTCGAGATTGCTTTGGCCGACGCGACGGTTGAGTTTTGCCCCAGTTGTTGCAGCCCAATCATTTGAGGCTGATGCTGTTGATGAGGGGCGGACTGTAAAGCGATCGTCCGCTTTTGACAGCAGCAATTCATCACCGCCACGCTGCAAAATCACTGGCAGACTTTCTTCTGGAACTCCAATTCCTTGATAATTTTGGAGAGTGTCGGAGGTCGGTTTGCTTGGTTCTACCATCAGAAATGTTCCTGTTTAATTTGGATGTAGATTTATCAAACATATTTATAAGCTGTCAGGGAGGTTTTTGCTATGAGGGGTTTGAAGCTGTAACTAACAGCGGTAGTTTTTCCATCAGTCCGCGTCGGACTTAGTTTGTGCGATCGCGTTGCTAGCGGTGTCAACCGCCAAGTCTTTTTCGATATCAGCGAGTTTTTCAGATAAACACGCTCAAATAAACACGCTAGGATTAATATTAAAAAATTCTCCCAGCGCCTTAGCTTGCGCCTTGCTAATCGCCCGTTTCCCATTAACCACCTCAGAGACTACTCCTTTGGAACCAATCACGCCCACTAAATCGGCTTTTTTGAGTTCGCGAACTTCCATGAGATGCAATAGAACATCCTGGGGAGTCGCTTCTGGAATTGGGTAATACTTGGCTTCGTATTCTTCGATCAACAGAGCCCAGAGGCTTAGTAAAGTTTCTTCTTCTAATGTTAATTCTTCCTGAGACATCAGATATTCTACTTCTGCGAGGGCAAGATCATAATCTTCTTCGTTCAGGATTGGCTTAGGCTGCGATTTCGCCAGCAGTTGACCGTAAGCTGTTCTTTCAATTTCGATATTCATGGTTCGTTCGATTGTTGAATTAGATCGGGACTTACCCATCAAAACCATTGAAACCGGGTTTTCCACCATTTTTAAACCCTCAAAGGCAGTATTTAGGTAAAAAAACCCGGTTTCTGCGTCCAGGACTAGATTGCCGGGATCTGTCCAATCCCCCGCGATTTCCTGGTTCAATCCAAAATCTAAAATCCAAAATCTAAAATCCAAAATCGATCGCCCACCCTTTGACATTTCAACAAATTTGGTTTACACTTAGCCGGTTGCGATCGCCAATGGTAAGATCGGCTCAAGCTAAATATTTTTTTAAAGCGCATAGGCGCAAAGTAATTTCATGGTATACTCTGGAACTGTTTGCTGGCTTCGCTCCACTGCCCGGATTACGATCGGGGCGATCGCAGCTTTTACCCTGTTGCAACCGATCCAAGTCCAAGCACAACAACCTTCTGGGCCAGAGAACCAACAGCAAATCGAGCCCGCCGACGACCCCACAGACCCCAACAATCTTCGCCCTCTGACGCAAGACAGCAGTCTGCTGAGCGTCCCAGGAGGCCAGCGTTTGATGACAGAAGCCAGCAGTGCTATTTCCTCTCAGAATTACGCACTGGCTACTCAAAAACTCCAAGAATCCCGCCAAATTTTCAATCAACTGTCCAACTTCTACCAACAACTGGGTAGCAGTTTTGCCGGAATTGACATCCGCTTGGCGGAAAGCCACCGCACCAAAGCTGTAGAAACGGCCCAAATGCGCGACGAAGCTACCTACCGGCTGGCGTTGGTACACCGGGCGCAAAATAAGCCCGAACTGGCTGTGCCCCTGCTGATTCAGATTATTCGATCGCAGCAGCCAACTCGCGACTTGGGCAAGAAAGCTTACCAGCAGTTACTGGAATTGGGTTTTGTGGATTCGCCCTTTCCCCGGCCTGCCAGCACTCAACCGCGATCGTCTAACAAATAGTTCCACTAAAATCTAAATTACAGCCGTTTATCAGAGAAACCAATGGTTACACCGTCTCAAGTAGCAGAAATGATTAAGGCAGGGTTGCCCGACGCTAAAATACAAGTTGACGATTTGACCGGTGGCGGTGACCACTACCAGGCGAGAGTCGTCTCTGCAGCCTTTGAAGGAAAAAGCCGAGTACAGCAGCACCAACTGGTATACGGCGCTCTCAAACTGGCAATGGCTAGTGAAGCCATCCACGCTTTGGGCTTGGAAACCTTAACTCCTGCAGAATGGGAAGCGAAAAGTCAAGCTGCTTAATTGTTGAGCGGCAATTGGGTATCACAAGTTTGTGCTTGTGTCAAGAGTTGCTTGAAATACAACTGCTGCACTTACCCACAAAAACCAAAGAAACCGGGTTTTTTAACCGGAATCTATGGCTGTAACGAAAGATTTTCCTAAAAAACCCGGTTTCTGCGTCAGTCAACGTTTAAAAATTTTCAAACAATATTAGGACCTACCATGAGTACAACAGCACATCAAAGAATTGACGAGTTGGTTAAGCAAAACAAAATCATGGTGTTTATGAAGGGCAATAAGTTAATGCCCCAGTGTGGTTTTTCTAATACTGTGGTGCAAATTCTCAATACTTTGGGAGTGCCTTACGAAACTGTTGATGTTTTGGCAGACCAGGAAATTCGTCAAGGCGTTAAAGAGTATTCCAACTGGCCGACAATTCCTCAAGTTTATATCAACGGCGAATTTGTTGGTGGCTCGGATATTATGATCGAGATGTATCAAAAGGGCGAATTGCAAGAAGTTGTAGAAGTGGCTTTGGCTTCTTAAATTAGACAGAAAAAACATATCCCCGACTTCTTAAAGAAGTCGGGGAAATAACAGCAATCGCGTTTTACGTTGAATTAGGTTGATTTACTTAATTATTCGTTACCAGGCAAAGCCTAGGAACGCAATGCAGTCGGCTAGGCATCGAATTTTTAGGCTCCCAAAGCGAGGCCGAGCCTGTGGACATCGGTTCCGAGGCATAGCCAGGGAACCCGTTAAAATTGCCAATTCCCAATTCCCAATTCCCAATTCCCAATTCCCAATTCATCAAGGGTTTATCAAACCGAATTTGCTATTTAATAGTAGTCTGATTCAGCCTGTGTCTGTGTCTGTGGCATTGCAAAATTGGAGGGGTCGTGAATGTAACGCGCTGCTTCTTCCTCTAGTCTGTGAATCAGATAGGGCTCCAAACTGTTGGAGTGCCGCAGGGCTGCTAAATAGCCGTCTAAGTAAAGCCGTAGGTCATCAAAGCGATAACCTCTATTCCACATTTCGACGAGGGCGTCGGTGAGTTTTTGGTAGTGCCGGATTGTTTGGGTGTCTTGTAGCATGGTATGAGCTTGAAATCCTTTGTGGTTTGTATAATGACGGCGGGATTTAGGAACGGCCTCGATTGATGCTGAGTGGCTCAGCTTGAAGCTATTTCTAAATAAAAGTTTTTACCCTGCTCAACAGGCTACCCTCCATAAAAAATTTCACTCGTTGCAATGCAGTTGCTCGACTTTTTGCGCGCACCTAGATAATTCGCTGTGCGTTTAATTGAGTCGGGATGTGGCTGAATTTGACGGTCAAAGTGGCTGAGTGTTCCGGCTACCGAGCGAACGGTTGGAGGAATTCTAGTTTCACTTGCGCGATTTGTCAACCTCCTGGGATTGGGGGCTGGGTCGGGGGGATCGCTTTTGGCAGGCGGTTGGGGCATGGGATCGATCGGCTTTACACTGTCTTATTTTCATTGTAAGCTTACCGCCAGAATGATTTCACCTTTCTGCAGGCTGACTCTGCCAAATTAACCCCATCTTTAAAATTCGTACCCTAGCTATGTCCGCTGCTTTAAACGCAGCTAATGCTTGAGTAGCGATGGTTACAAAAGCTTGACAAAAGCTCTGTTAACCTTGTAGCAATTAGTGATATGGGAAGCTCGCCTCTGTGGAATCTGCAAGTATTTCAATTGTTGAAGGGAATCCGCACCTGCGATCGCTCTTGGGCTGGCATCTACAGCAAGTCGGTCACTGGGTGCACCAGTCAGCGGATATCAGTCACGCTAGGGAAATATTTTTCAGCCGCCAGCCAACCCTAGTCATTCTGGATGCCCAATTGCCGGATGGGGACGGTTTGGAATTTTGCAACTGGCTACAACAGCAGCAGCAGTCGCTGATTTTGATGCTGTCGGCGCGGAATTCGGAATCGGATATTGTTGAAGGTTTGAAGGCGGGGGCAGACGATTACCTGACTAAACCCTTTGGGATGCAAGAGTTTATGGCCAGGGTGGAAGCTCTGATGCGCCGTAACCGCACGATGCTACCGCCGGCGACGCTGGAGTGCGGGCTGCTGAAAATTGATTTGGTGCAGCGCCGAGTGAGATTGTACGAGGAACATATTGAGCTGACTCCCCAGGAATTTAGCCTGCTGTACGTGCTAGCTCAAGCTGGAGGAGTGCCGCTGTCGCGCTCGGATTTGCTGCGTCGGGCCTGGCCTGATGCGATTGATAACCCCCGGACGATCGACACTCACGTACTCTCTCTGCGTAAAAAAATCGAAATCGACCCGCGACAGCCGAGCCTGATTCAAACTGTACGGAATGTCGGCTACCGACTGAATCTGGAGTTGTTGAATAATGCTAATCAACATTCACCAGTGCCCAGGGCGGTGCTTTCTTAAACTGCGATCGGGCTATAAGTCGGATTTTATTTTGGGAATTGATTGGCGATCGCATCTGTTTTCGCAGCCATAATAAAATCATTGCGGTGCAGTCCAGGAATCTCGTGAGTCCACCAAGTAACGGTAACTTTCCCCCACTCGGTTAACAGTGCGGGGTGATGTCCTTCAGTTTCTGCTGCTTCGCCGACGCTGTTTGTAAAGGCGATCGCACTTTTGAAATCCGGGAATTCGTAAGTGCGTTCTATTTGGGGAATGCCATTTTTTTCGATCAAATTCCAGTCGGGAATTTGAGGTTTTAGCTGGACAATTTCGTAAGCTGTGACGCGGGCAGAGTTTGGGCTGCAGGCTGCACAGCGTTCTGTTGCTAAAGGTTCCATAAATTGCTGTTTAGCGAGAAGATGCTAAAAGATATTATAGACATTTCTAATCTGAATTATTTTGAAGGGCAACTGTCCTTTAGGATTGACATCTTGCACCATTTTTAATAAGCTTTTTATGGGCGGGTAGGATGCCCAACCCACAAGAAATTCACTCTTTGTGGAACAGGCCGGAAAGCCTGTTCTTGAGAATGGTGCAAGGCAGACATTGCGATCGAAATCGTTCATAAAACAGATGAGCAATCCTTTAAAATTTATGGAAATAATCGTTCACCGTGGAATCGGTTGACCGATAATATCAGGAATGGGCGGGTTCATTTGGCTATCTCGGTGATATTGTAAACGTTGGCGAACCCGCCCCTCCAAGTGCGATCGATCAACCGATAATTTTCTTAATCAAATCCAACTTACCCTTATAGGGAGCGTACCGCCATTTTAAGTCAAGTAAAAATGACTTTTGCAGCACGCTTTTTTGATGCGAAAAAGTATCAAAACTTGCTTTTGCGTGATAGCTACCGATGCCGCTTTCACCAACTCCGCCAAAAGGTAAATCTTTTACTCCCACTTGCATAACCGTGTCGTTGAGACAAACTCCCCCCGAAGAAGTTTCCCGCAAAACTCGCTCTTGTTTCTCTTTATTTTTAGAGAACAAATACAAAGCTAAAGGTTTGGGACGGGCGTTGATTTGGGCGATCGCCTCTCCGAAATCATCATACTCCAAAACTGGCAAAATCGGCCCAAAAATCTCATCCTGCATCACCGGCGAATCCCAGGAAACACGATCTAAAACCGTCGGTGCAATATATCTATCTTCCGGCTTAACTTCCCCACCGACGACAATTTCTCCATCTTTGATAAACCCACTCAAACGGTCTAATTGCCGCTGGTTAATAATCCGCGAATAGTCGGGACTTGTTTGCGGATCGTCGCCGTAAAATTCGTGAATTGCTGTTTTAATTGCTGTCATCAAAGCAGGTTTAACTTTTTTATCAACTAACAGGTAATCTGGAGCGATGCAAGTTTGTCCGGCATTGAGGAATTTGCCCCACGCAATGCGTTTTGCGGTGTATTCAACTTGAATATCTGAGTCTACAATGCAAGGACTTTTGCCACCTAATTCCAAGGTTACAGGTGTCAGGTGTTTAGCGGCAGCTTCCATGACAATTCGACCGATTTTAGTGCCTCCGGTAAAGAAGATGTGGTCGAATTTTTCGGCTAGTAATTGTTGGCTGATTTCGACTCCTCCTTCGACGGCGGCTACGTAGGCGGGATCGAAGGTTTTGGATATCATGTCGGCGATAACTTCGGAGGTGTGCGAGGCGATTTCCGAGGGTTTGAGAAGTGCACAGTTGCCGGCGGCGATCGCCCCGACTAAAGGTGATATCATTAGCTGAAATGGGTAATTCCAAGGCCCGATGATTAATACTACGCCCAAAGGTTCAGGGTAAATGCGGGCCGATGCTGGGAATTGATCTATCGAAGCAGCCACTTTTCTCGGCTTTACCCACGATTTGAGGTTTTTGATGGCATAATTAACTTCGGCGATCGATGCGATTTCAAGATAAGCCTCGAATTCCGGCCGACCGAGGTCTGCCTTGACAGCATCGACTATTCGTGATTGATTAAGTTCGATCGCACTTTTAAGTTTTTTCAGTTGTTCAAGCCGAAAATCCACATCTTTCGTTTTCCCAGTCGCAAAAAATTGTCGCTGCTGCTGGATAATATCGCTGACGCTGATTACCATATTTAGTCCTCCATGTCTATAAATAAATGTTACAACAGGAAAACGGAACTTGGGTAAAGTGCGATCGGTGTTAAAGCGCAGACCTCTTGAAAAAGTCTGCGATCGGGGCTTTATGCTATAACTTATAAGGTATTAATTGTAGATGCTTAATTTGAGTTAAGTCATGAAAATCTCTAAGAACGATTTTTTTTTCTATTCCTGCTGGCTGCTTTGCTTGCTTGCAGTAGCAGGATGTACCTCTAAGCCCGAAAAGCAAGTTGTCATCTGCTCGAAAGACTTTACCGAACAAGTCATCCTCGCCGAAATTTTAGCACGCCATATCGAAGCTAAAACAGATATCAAAGTAGAACGAGAACTGAATCTGGGAGGTTCGCTTTGCCATCAATCCCTAACAGCAGGTAAAATCGACTTGTACGTCGAATACACGGGGACTGCTTACGCCAACCTGCTCAAACAAAAACCGATTTCTGACCCCAAAAAAGTCCTCGATTACCTCAAACAAGAATATCCCAAACAGTTTAAAGCAGAATGGACGGAACCGCTGGGATTTAATAACAGTTTTGCGATTATTGTGCGGGGAGACGATGCCAAAAAACTCAATTTACAAACTCTCTCGCAACTTGGGAAAGCTTCACCTAACCTCCGGGCTGGTTTCGGCCCAGAATTTAACGAGAGAGAAGATGGGTTTCCCGGATTGGCGAAAACTTACGGAATTAAGTTTCGAGAACAACCGAAGGAATTGCTGTTAGGATTGCTTTATCAAGCGCTGCAACAAAAAGAAGTAGATGTGATTGCTGGTAATACGACGGACGGTTTGATTCAAAGTTTAGGTTTAGTAGTTCTCAAAGATGACAAGGGCTATTTCCCGCCCTACGAAGCAGTTCCGGTTGTGCGATCGCAAATTTTGGAGAAATACCCGGAATTGCGTCCAGTGTTCGCAGAATTGGGCGGCAAAATCTCTGAGGAAGATATGCGGAAACTCAACTATCAAGTTGACGGGGAACAGCAGGAAGCCGGACAAGTGGCGCGGGAGTTTTTGCAGCAAAAGTTGGGCGGTTCCCAGCCCGCACCTAACGCAAAATAATCGGCAGTTTCTATCCTAAAAGTTCACTTTATATCCGTAGCAGCTTACTTAAAAGTTGGGATTAGAAATTGGTAAGTATTGGGATTTCTACGATTTCAGCAATTTTATGAGCTAGCTTTTTAAAGTCTAGGTAAACACTTTGCACGGCCTGGACGTGAGAACCAATTGCCCCATCCGCAGGTTTGAGGTGGAACATAGGTTTATGGGCTTCTTGAGCAAGCGGCATCAGACTCTGATAGTGTTTTAGCAAAGCTAAACAGTGAGGATCTTCCGCGATGGAAAGTGTGCTATTTTCCGATTCATTGAGCACAGCTTCCCGATAAATATTAGGAATCCGTGCAATCCATCGCTGATCAGCTTTCACTGGGCGGTCTAGCCGTACCGAGTGTTGCAGGACAATATAACCAACAGGTTGCATTTGACCTTGAGGAAGCTTTAAATCAGGGGCAGGATTTTTCTCTAATCTTTCTAGCCATTCTTGCCGCCAGCGTCTGAGAGTTGGGCCGAGATTTTTCAATCCTTGCAGTGAGAATAAATCCGGTGATAGAGGAACTACTACATAGTTAGCTGCAATCAAAGCGGCCCGGTTAATCGCTCCTAAATTCGGGCCGATGTCTGTCAAAACTACATCAGCTTGATGAACTGTTGCTGCTTCTTGCAAGAGTCGCCAAAAAGCAGAAATGACCCGAAAAGAACGCTCCTTGCGATCGGTGCAGCCGGGCCATTCTGCTGAGAGGTCATCTTCAAATCCAGAGAGCAATAAATCTCCTACCAAGAGTCCCAATCTTTCTTCAATGTGCTCTACTTCTGGAGTAGCAATATCACCAATTCCTCTAACTAAAGGCTGTACGCAGCGAAAAACTGTGTTAGGTCGGTTATTGCCTTCCCACAATTCTTCTAAACGTTCTTCATCTAGAAAAGCAGCAGTCAAATTAGCTTGGGGGTCTAAATCTGCTGCTAGCACCCGCATTCCTAAATTGCGATACATCCAGGCTAAATGATAGACTAGCGAAGTTTTACCGACGCCACTTTTATTATTGAAAAAAGCAATAATGGGTACTGTCACGGATGCCTCCTAATAATTACTAAAACATGAGCATCTTCGACAACAAACTCCGGTGGTGGACTGCCATTTTTTTGCAGTGAATTGCGAGCTATGGCGATACCCATTCCAAACCTTTGTACATAACCAAGATTTTTTAAGGCTTCTGCTAAGTTTGGATTGCGGTAGTCAGTGATTCCAGGCCTACCAAAATTTTGTCTGTTAACTTGTCCAAAGGGCCCCCCGGGGTTTTGAATTTCAATGCGATCGCTAAACCAGGTAATTCTTACTGGTGCATACGTCCCTTCATAGGTGCGGTGCAAGAGCGCATTTCTAGCAAGCTGTTGCAGTGCTACTAACGGGTAATCTGGCTGCTGGATTTCCACTGACTGAGCGGTAATATCAGAAGCTATTGAGATATGAGATTGCAGTATTTCATCTAACACTCTCAGCATCATAGAAAGTTGCCCGGCAATTTCTTTCTGGTCTTTAATTGGGTCGGTTAGCTCAGTTCCCTCAATTCGCAAAAATTGAATGTAAGCACCCGGTATCAATTGCCTTGGGTCTTTTCCTACTACCAATATACCTAAATTTGTTGGCTGAATTGACGGTAAACTGGTAATAAATCTTACTGATGCTAATTGGTGTTCGACGGTTCTTTGATTTTCTTCTAATATGTCACTAGGCAATGCTGAAGGTAGATATTCCTGTTGAAATAAAGTTAAATTTAAGTCATCTAGTGTCCCGGAAGGCAAAGATTGAATATCAAAAGGTAAATCTCTGGAACGCCGTTTTTCTGAGAGACGGCGCTCTTCTTCGGCTGTGGCAGTAGCGCGGCGGGGGCCCACCCGTACCCAGATTCGCCCCTCATAGCGGACAGGGGGTGCATCTGATGGTTCTACAATGACTGCTGCTAACTCGCATCCCGCAAGCGTTCGCTTTTGCACGGTTATCGCGGGAAAAGGCAGTATATTTCCATCTGAACGCATATCCGAGAGGGTTAGTAACAGTTGATCGGTGATGCTCAAATTGGCACAGCTTCCATCATCATTAACACCTATAAATAGTACCCCTGGCTGTTGGTGGTTTGGCAAGTCGTTGGCAAAAGCGCATATAGCCTGACGGAGTTTACCCCTATCGGATGTTGAGGCCTTGCGCTCTACTCGATCGGATTCAATGTCTTTGAGGAGATTTTCTAACTGACTGTCATCCATGCTTTAACTTATTTGTCGTAAATTATTCTTACTGCTTGCTAACAGCCGACTGCGGCTATAGCAATCCTAAATCATTTGTGAATTTCTTACTCCCTCCCCTTGATAAGGGGAGGGTTGGGGTGGGGTAAAAAATTTACGACTCCTGCAAGGATTGCTATAGTTTGGGAATTGTTAAGAGTTTAAATAGAAAAGTTTATTTTCAATTACTACTTACCAATTTCCCGCATCAGCCGCTAAATTAAATTTCTAAGTCCCTTCACTCAGCCTCCGCAAATTCAAAATATCGCTCATCTTTTTAATTTGCATACAAGTCCGCTCGAACTGTTGTTTATCCTGGATATCCATGCACAAGTCAATTAAGGCCGGCAATCCGGGATATGTTTTGACTTGAGCGCTGCGGACGTTTACTTGGTTGTCCTTCAAATGCGATAAAACATCATTGAGAACTCCCACTCGATCGAGGGCTTCAATTTGAATATTAACCGGATAAGTGTTGGGTCGAGATTCATTGCGGTTGCTGGAATTCCAACTCACAGGAACCAAGCGATCCCCAGGTACGCTCTCAACATTTGAACATCGTTGTCGGTGAATCGAAATTCCGCGAGTGCGAGTCACAACTCCAATAATTGATTCCCCAGGAATCGGACAGCAACAGCCGGCTAAATGGTAGAGCAATCCCTCTACACCTGCGATGGGCGATTTGCTCGGAGACGAACTCGGTAATGGTTTCGGTGTCGTCGATGCAGGTATTAGCTGGGGCAATTCGTGGGTTGCTGCGGGAGCAGCTTCAATTTTTTGCTGCACTTTTACTAAATCTCGCAGTCGATTTACTACGAGATTTAGGGTGACTTCGCCGTAGCCTAAACCGGCGATTAAATCCTCGACGCTGTGGTAGTTGCAGCGCTGAGCCACCGATTGCATGGGTTCAGATTTTAGCAAAGATTCTAAGCCGTTTTTACCTAATTCTTTTTCCAGCAATTCTCGGCCGCGAGCGAGATTTTCATCTCGGTGCGATCGCTTCAACCACTGGCGAATTCGGTTTTTTGCTCCGTTTGTCTTGACAAAATTCAGCCAATCGGAACTCGGATGACCATTTTTTTGGGTCAAGATTTCTACAATATCGCCGTTCTTTAAAACCTTGTCTAGTGTCACCATTCGCCCGTTGACTCTGGCACCGGTGCAGTGATTGCCAATTTCTGTGTGAATGCGGTAAGCAAAATCTACGGGAGTTGAGCCGCTATTGAGAGCAATCACGTCTCCGTTAGGAGTAAAAACGTAAATATCTTCGTCGAATAAGTTGTCCTTAATGCTTTGTAAATATTCGCGATCGTCTTTGAGGTCGCTTTGCCATTCAAGGAGTTGTCGCAGCCAAGTAAATTTTTCGTCATCGCCGGTGACTTTTGTGTTAGAACCGCCGGTTTCTTTGTATTTCCAGTGCGCGGCAATGCCGTATTCTGCAATGTGGTGCATTGCTACGGTGCGAATTTGCACTTCGATGGGGCGGCCGCTGGTTCCGATTACTCCGGTGTGCAAAGATTGGTAGCGGTTGGCTTTTGGTAAACCGATATAATCTTTAAAGCGGCCGGGAATCGGGCGGAAAGAATCGTGGACGATCGCCAAAGCCCGATAACAGTCATCATTGGTTTCTACTATGATCCGCACCGCCGCAATATCGTACACTTGGTTAAAGCCTTTTTGGCGGCGCTGCATCTTCCCATAAATTCCGTACAAATGTTTGGGACGACCGCTGACTTCGTAGCATTTAATGCCTAATTTGTCAAGCCTTTCTCGCAAACTATCTGTGACTTCTGCGAGTTGAGTTTCTCGATCGGCTCGCTTCACCGCCACTAAGTCCTGAATTTCGCGGTAAGCTTCCGGTTCCAGGTATTTAAAGGCTAAATCTTCCAATTCCCACTTAAAGCGGCCAATACCCAAACGGTTCGCTAGGGGAGCAAAAATATCTCGGGTTTCTAGGGCAATAGTGCGCTGCTTTTCTTCGGACAAATGCTCCAAAGTCCTCATGTTGTGCAGCCGATCTGCCAGTTTGACGACAATGACGCGAATATCTTTAGCCATTGCTAGGAACATTCGGCGGAAATTTTCCGCAAGGCGCTCTGTTTTGCTGGAAAAATTAAACTTAGAAAGCTTGGTGACACCTTCAACCAACTGTCGCACTTCGGCGCCGAACCGCTGTTCTATTTCTTCGAGAGTAATATCTGTATCTTCAACAATGTCGTGGAGGAAGCCGGCGGCAATCATGACGTTGTTGCCGCCCATATACCGGAGTATTCCAGCGACAGCTACCGGATGGCAAATGTAAGGTTCTCCTGATTTGCGGTATTGTCCTTCGTGCAAGTCGCGGGCAAATTCAAAGGCCCGACAAATTAAGCTGTCGTCAGTCGAACAATTCTGGTTAGGGCTGCCATCAGGCTCCGATCGAGCATTCAGGCATTCTTGCAGCCAATCGGGAACTACAGCAGGATCGATCGAAGGAGAGGGAGTCAGAGTGTTCGCGTTCATGGGGTACACCTTTAAAACTTAGAAATACAAATGGTTAAAAGCCGGTTTTCGGTTGAATTGCCGAAATTATGTGTTTAGCTATACTAAACTAATTGAATGCCACAATTTGCAATTCAAAAAAATAGTCGATTTTTCTCAAACTATACCTATCTAATTCCGAGTCGCCCCCCCTCGCAGGTAGGAAAAGATAGTGACACCACTGCTGCCGCAGCAGTCTGTCGATCGGGGAAAATCGGGTAAAATAAGCATATTTTGGCGGTAGCCGTTGAGGTTGCGGGCGATCGGCATTTACCGGCAACGCTAAACTAAAAGCAGCAGCCAGAAGGGTAGAGTCAGGGCAGCAAATCAAAAAAAGTTCTCACAAAACAGGGAATAGCTCCAAAAACGCACAGCTTCCCTCCCTATGAGCAAACTTAAGTAAGTATCTACTTTGATTATAAATACAAATTTGTTTACAAAATCATGATATTGTCCGAAGACCGCCGCCAGTGCTACCAAGAATTACAGCAAGCGCTAGAAGAACTACAAAGAACTGCTGCACAGGAGAATCTGGATCGGGCCGCGCTGGCGATCGAATACACAAAAGTGCAACAATTTTTCGGAAACCAAATTATGAGAGCCGAAAGCGATGAGTTAGACGCCTCAGAAACACCCCCAGAGCAGTCCTATTTGACGGAAATTCACAAGCAACTGCGGTTATTGGGGACAGATGTCACCTTTTTGCAAGCGTCGCGCCAGCCAGCGACAGCAAAGGCGAGGCAAACTGGGGCGATCGCGCGGCTCAACACGCTAATTGGCTACTGTGGCGCGCTGCTGCAAAAAAATTCTGGTTCTTCAGGGCCCGCCTAGATACAGAATTAATAATTGAATTAACAGGGAATTAATAAGGCAAGGAGAAATAAAGCGGTGGAATGTCCAAAATGTAAACATCCCAATTTAGAAGGCGGTACCTTAGCCGGCCGTATGTCGGTGCAGTGGTGTCCCAACTGTTACGGTATCTGGATTCCAGGCAGAGAATACGAAGCTTGGCAAAAAGAGCAAAGCCAGTGGTACAACAAATCCGAGAAGCCTGATGCGACAGCGACTCTCGGCATAGAATTCACGCCGTCTCCCTACGACAGCAAAGCAGCGCTGTGTCCCGAAGACGGTCACTATCTGTCGCGGGCGAAAGTTCCTTTCAGCAGAGTGCCCTTTTACATAGAGCGCTGTATGTTGTGCGGGGGCATTTGGTGCGATAACGGCGAGTGGGACATTCTCGAAAGTCTGGGATTCCACACCGAGATTGACAAGATGTTTTCTCCGAATTGGCAAGCTAAGGCCCGCGTGCAAGAACTCGCCTCTCGGGAACGTCAAGTGCTGACTGAGAAGTTGGGGCCGGATATCGCCGGATATGTGTTGGAACTCGCGGAAGTTTTAGCAGACCATCCTCACGCAGATTGTGCCGCTACTTACATACTGCGGAGAGCTGAGTTGAAGCGAAGGGAAATTTAGTCAGTTGATGGTTGTCAGTTGTCAGTTGTCAGTTGTTAGTTGTCAGTTGTCAGTTATCAGTTGCTCGGTGAATGATGTACTAATAAAAGCTTTGTTTGTAGCTATTTTTATTTGTATTTACAAACAGCAGAGCCGTCTCTTGCCAATAACTAATAACTCTGAAACACTAAGAAGTAACAACTAACAGCCAGTATATTGACCATTAAATAACAAATAACAACTGACCACTGACCACTGACTACTGACCGAAAGCATCCAGGATACAAGCCCCCGAATTTATCTCGCGCAAGTTAATGCTTTAATTCTTTAATCTAAAATCCAAAATCTAAAATCTAAAATCGATTGACTAAGGACTAATGACTAATGACTAATGACTATTCTCTATTTTCCGTTGACAATCTGCGAGTAGCTTATCCTCAGCGGCGAGGCCAATCCGGTTGGGCCGTTGACGGGGTTTCGCTGACGCTGAAACCGGGGGAAAAGCTCGGATTAGTTGGGGAGTCTGGATGCGGTAAGTCAACTTTGGGAAGGGCGGCGATGCGGTTGCTGCCGGATTCAACGCTGATTGAGGGGCGAGTTAGTTTTGCTGGAGAGTCGGTGTTTGATATGAATGCTTCGCGGCTGAGACAATTTCGGGGCGAAGCTGTAGCATTGATTTTTCAAGATCCGATGACTCGTCTCGATCCTTTGATGACTGTAGGAGAACATTGCATCGAGACTTTGCAAGCTCACCGACCGAATTTGGATCGCAAGCAAGCTAAGAAACGGGCGATCGAAACTCTGGAAGCTGTGAAAATTCCCGCGTCTCGCTGGTCGCAATTTCCCCACGAATTTAGCGGCGGAATGCGACAAAGAGTAGCAATTGCTTTGGCTCTTTTGCTCGATCCCAAATTAATTGTGGCCGACGAACCGACTACAAGTTTGGACGTAACTGTCGCCGCCCAGATTTTGCAGGAATTAACCAGACTTTGTGAGGAACGGGGAACGGCTATTTTGTTGATTTCTCACGATTTGGCGATGGTGGCTGAGTATTGCGATCGCATTGCGGTGATGTACGGCGGTAAAGTTGTAGAAACAGGGCCGGTGCTAAACGTTTTTGAGAAGCCGCAGCACGAATATACTCGATCGCTCCTCAAAGCAGCTTTGCACATTCAAGCCGATTCTGACAAAGGGTTAGCATTCGAGGAAATCAGGACTGAAGCCGTTACTGCAAACTTAACAAATTCGCCTCTTTTGACCGTAACCAATTTGCAGCAACACTACAGTTTAGAAAGCAATTTATTAGATCAGTTGTTTTCCAGGAATCGGCAGGTAATTAAAGCCGTAGACGGCGTTAGTTTAGAGCTACAACGGGGAGAAATCCTAGGGCTGGTGGGGGAGTCCGGCTGCGGCAAAAGTACCTTGTCACGCACGATTTTGCAGCTAATTACCGCGACTGGCGGCAAAGTGGAATTTCAAGGAATAGATATAACTGCCCTGAACCGCGATGCTGTGAGGAAGCACCGCCGCGAAATGCAAATGATTTTTCAAGACCCCCACGCTTGCCTGAATCCGATGATGACTGTCGGGCAAAGTATTGCTGATCCTTTGTTTATTCACAAATTAGCTAATGGCAGCGAAGCTAAAAAACAAGTAATCCAAATGTTAGAGCGGGTGGGTTTAAGTCCTGGGGAGGATTTCTTTCGTCGCTATCCGGGGGAATTGTCGGGAGGACAACAGCAGCGAGTTTCGATCGCCCGCGCTTTGATTACTCGGCCACAACTGATAATTTGCGACGAACCTGTGAGTATGCTGGATGCCAGCGTGCAGACTCAAGTTTTAGAGCTGATGTTGGAGTTGAAGCAGGAATTTAATTTGACTTATCTGTTTATTACGCACGATTTGTGGGTGGCGAGATTTTTTTGCGATCGTATTGCGGTAATGAATGCTGGAAAAATTGTTGAAATCGGTAAGACTAGGGATATTTTTACTAATCCGCAGCACCCTTACACTCAGCAGTTGTTGCAGGCTGCTCCTTTACTAGCCCGAACTAATTGATTTGGGATTTGGGATTTGGGATTTGGGATTTGGGATTTGGGATTTCGGAAATTTCGGGTTAAATTGGTTAAAGTTAAGGGATACTTTTCAAATCCTTCCACCGACACCAAGCACGATATGGCAGAATCTGACCTAGGCAGTTTTGCGGTGGCACCCGAAGCCTCATTCGCGATCGCAGAAGATGAAGACACCGAGATCGATCGTCCGACGGTAACTCGATCGTCAGCATACAACAACTGGTCTGCCGACGATCCAGTGGGAGCTTTGTTCAAGGAAATGGCTCGGTATCCTCTACTGACAGCAGCCGAAGAAGTAGAGTTGGCGCGCCGCGTTCAAGAATTGGTAGCCCTGGATGAACTAGAACAGCGTTTGCAGCAGGAATTGGACAGAGTGCCGACAAAAGCTGAAATCGCAGCGGCTTTGGGGATAAGCGAAACTCAAATGCAACAGCTTCGCCACCAGTGTCAGTCGGCGAAACGGAAAATGATCAGCTCGAATTTGCGCTTGGTGGTTTCGATTGCCAAACGCTATCTTAATCGGGGCGTGCCTTTTCTCGATTTAATTCAGGAAGGAGCTTTGGGTTTAAATCGAGCAGCCGAAAAGTTCGATCCAGAGAAGGGTTACAAGTTTTCTACCTATGCCTATTGGTGGATTCGCCAAGGAATTACCCGGACAATTGCCAATCAAGGGCGGACGATTCGCTTGCCTGTTCACATTGTCGAACAGTTAAATAAACTCAAAAAAGTTTATCGAGATTTGAAGCGTTCTCTTCAACGAAATCCAAGTGAAACTGAACTTGCTAGAGAAATGCAAGTTAGTTGCGAACAGCTTCGCTACCTCCAGCAAGTACGTCGGCAATCTTTGTCTCTCAACCACCGCATCGGCTCAGAAGAAAGTTCCGAACTTTTGGATGTTCTCGAAGATAACGCGACGCAATCTCCCGAAGCTCAGATGAATGAGATGATGATGCGCCAAGATATTTTGGAGGTGTTGGACAGTATTTTGACTGAGCGGGAAAAAGAGATTGTTGCTATGCGTTACGGTTTGCTGACCGGCGAACCTTACACTTTAGAAGAGGTCAGCAGTTTGTTCAATTTGTCCCGCGAACGAGTCCGTCAAATTCAAAATAAGGCAATGCGAAAGCTGCGCCGCCCTCAAGTGACGGAACGATTGAAGGGCTGGTTGAAATAAGCCAAAAAAATTGAGTTGGCATTTTGAAAAATCTTAAAATTATTGTGGGGTGGCACTCCGAGGCCACCGTAAATATGCTGGTTTAATGTGGAAAAAATTAATTAAAAATTACAAATTAAAAATGTCTTGATGTGGTATTTTTAATTGTTAATTGTCGCGTACTACTTACTTATTTATGTCTTCTGAGGTAATTTTGCGTCCAGCTACCCGCGCCGACGTGCCGGTGCTGTTTGATTTGATTAAAGCTTTAGCTGAGTACGAAAAATTATCTCATGCCGTTACTGGCAATGCCGTTGATTTGGAGCATCATTTGTTTGGCTCACGACCTTTTGCTGAAGCGGTTTTAGCCGAGTGCGAAGGTCAAGTTGTGGGCTGGGCGCTGTTTTTTTACAATTATTCTACTTTTTTAACTCAGCCGGGAATTTATTTGGAAGATTTGTTTGTGCTGCCTGAGTTTCGAGGGCGGGGAATTGGCAAGTCTTTGATAGTTTATTTAGCGCAGTTGACAGTAGAAAGGGGCTGCGGGCGTTTGGAATGGAGCGTTTTGGATTGGAATGAATTGGCGATCGGATTTTACAAGGGTATCGGTGCTGATGTGATGCCCGACTGGCGGATTTGCCGGGTTGCGGGCGAGTCTTTGGCAAATTTGGCATCGAAGTAATTCAGGCGTGTGGAACAGGCATCTTG
>NZ_JAUBUB010000003.1:0-98787 GCF_036705265.1 Microcoleus sp. B4-C2 | reverse complement strand
CCTGTGTGTGGAACAGGCATCTTGCCTGTGTGTGGAACAGGCATCTTGCCTGTGTGTGGAACAGGCATCTTGCCTGTGTGTGGAACAGGCATCTTGCCTGTATGTGGAACAGGCATCTTGCCTGTATGTGGAACAGGCATCTTGCCTGTTAAGCTAAAATGCCGCACTGGGGTTAATTAATACCTACCTAATTAATTGACAAAAATATAGGAAAATTTAGATAAGAGTTAAGTTAATTGGGAGAGTAGATCGTGATTATTTGGGTAAACGAGCAAATCGATCCGTCGGGCATTCTTTATTCTTGCATTGCTTGTTGCGATGAGACTCAAGCGAAGGATTGCCACGAATCTTTTGAGAAGAATTTGACGGCAGAGCAAAAACAGCAGGGCTGGGTTGCTACTTTGCGGACTGTTAGTTCTTGGGATGAGGTGCCTGTTAATGCTTTGAAATTGAATTAATGAGTGCAAGTCATCAGCAGCTTTAGTCTCCCCCTGTTTCCGTTCGCTTGAAACGGCAGGAAAACGTGGGAAATCTGTTCGTCCAAGGTAAGATAGCTCGATCGCACATTGGTCAAATTAACAGAGGTTTTGTGAAACAGAAGGCAAAAAGCTACCAGCATTTGGGGCTGCCAGTCTGAGGATTGTGCCCTGGAAGCTGCGGGAATTTGGGCGGAAATTTTCGGGCTGGCACTGCTGCGAACACGCTAGGACGAAAAAGCGTGCCAGTGCGGTCCTTTTCGAGGGCTCCGCTAACGACAATTTGCATTTTTTAAACTGATTTTAGCATTACTATTAATAGATAGAGGCATTTCCAATTGTCTAGTTAAATTTTTATGATTGAAACCTTATTTCACGCTTATACGCCTCTAGTTATCTGGACGGGCTTGGGACTGCTGCTGTTTCGGTACATCCCAGTTAATTTTCCCAAGCTGCTGAGCTACTTTCTTTTCTGGATTGGGATACCGCTGCAAATTCTAGTTTTAGCCCGTCAGAGCGATTTTTCGGGTGCTGTGGGATTCACGCCGGCGATCGCCATATTCGTGTTATTTCTGAGTACGAGTTTTGCTTGGCTGACTTGGGTATTATTGCGTAGGCTGAGTGCGGCCCACATCCAAAAGCCCTATTTTCAGGGCAAAAATTCTCTAGTAAATTTATTTTTAGTAAATTTTAATTCCCTGAAGCGATCGAGCCAAGGCAGTTTTCTCCTAGCTGCGATGTTAGGGAATACGGGCTTTGTTGGATTAGCAATCACCCCGTCTATCATCAGCACCGATAACAACAACTGGGCTGTTTTGTACAGCGTCACTAACAATGTTATTGGAACTTATTGTTTCGGTGTATTTATTGCTAGCTATTTCGGGAACTCCGAGCAAAAAAATCACTGGTGGACTCAGATCCGGGACGTGCTGACAGTTCCCGCCCTGTGGGCATTTTTAATTGGTTTTTATACTAGAAACATCCCCCTGCCCGAAATAGTGGAATCGGGATTGCAGACTGCTGTTTGGGTGGTAATTGCCAGTGCTTTGCTGCTGGTTGGCATCCGGCTGAGGTCTATTAAAAAATGGGAAAGTTTTGAACTGGCCTTAATCCCGTCGCTGTTAAAAGTGGTAATTGTGCCGGTGCTGATCGGGTTGGGTGCTAGTTATTTCGGATTGAGCGGCGATCCGAGGTTCGTGTTGGTGTTGATGTCGGGAACGCCCACAGCTCTTTCCGTGTTGATTTTAGCAGAAGTCTACGAGCTCGATCGCGATTTGTTAGCTAGTAGCATCGCCATCACTTCTGTCGGGTTGCTGTTGATGCTTCCCTTGTGGTTAGCTGGGTTTAGTTAATATTAGCTGGAGTCTACAATCGGCTGGATCTAAAATTTCGCAGTAGAATAAACAATAACTGTACGGAAAAGACGATGAACGAGACAATAACTGCTAGAAGTCGGCCTCGTACATTCCCCGACTATGCCCAACTGCCAGACTCCAACGGTACGTTTGTGAAAAATTTTTACGAGCATCCCCAGAGCATCATTCTGGCAGATTGGATGTTTTGGGATTTGCTAGCCGTAATGGAGAGCAAGAGCGCGATTGTACTCCGTTGGCTGTAGTTAGCGACTGCGAGCAATGGGAATCGATCCCGATGCTGAGGATTGATATCAAAGTCCCAAAATTCTCTCTGTAGCGCGAGCATCCCGTACCTTATCTTTTTTAATCACAAAAAACAAAGCTGATGGAAACTAAACCACCTCTACCGCCCTTTACGTTGGAAACGGCTAAAGCCAAAGTTCAAGCTGCTGAAGATGCCTGGAATACCCGCGATCCAGAACGAGTAGCCTTAGCTTATACGGAAGATTCTCAGTGGCGAAACCGTGCCGAATTCTTCAGCGGACGGGAACAAATCAAGGCTTTTTTAAGACGAAAATGGGCAAAGGAATTAGATTACCGTTTAAAGAAAGAACTGTGGAGTTTTACAGACAATCGGATTTCTGTTCGATTTGAGTATGAGTGGCACGATGATGCTGGCTACTGGTATCGCGCCTATGGTAATGAACAGTGGGAATTTGCCGAAAATGGGTTAATGCGAAGACGTGAAGCTAGCATTAATGATGTTCCCATTCAAGAGTCTGAACGGAAGTTTCGATAAGATTTATCTGTGAGTTGCTAGACGCATAAACCTGGCTTTTTAGGAAAATATGCAGGTTTGTAGTCAGGACTTTAGGCATGATTGACTAAACGCCAGAAAGACGAATAAAGTCCTCACTACTAACGAAAGGTTTGTAGTAAGGACTTGAGTCATGAGCAGAACTCTTGCAAAAATACAAAGCACCCCACCCCCACCCTCCTCTTTAATCTATGCTTTATAAGGGGGGACTTGCGGGGGTGAATTTGACTTTTGCAAAAACTCTAGAGAAGTTTATAGAGCATCTACGATCGTGTAGAATCTGAAAAAATAATTTTAAGGGAGTTTTGTTGCAAATGAAGTTTTTGGCGATCGAAACACTAATTGTTAGTTCTATCCTTTTGTCAATCTCATCATTGTCCTCTGCTCAAAGTAATCAACAGGGATCTACAATTCTACCCACAGGAGCTTACTACGCTCAAGGAACAATGTTCAATAACTCCCGTAGAGAGATTGCACATCAAAACAAGAGAATCTGCATCAAGATCGTCGATGGCCCTCCAAATCCCTACAAAGGAGTCGAATCTATCACAATTAGCAGCGTGTCTGTTGAAAATGGGAAATACTATATTGATGCCACTGGCACAGAGCTAGTATTAAAAAACAATGGAAAAGCATTCTCTGGCGACATTCGCGGTACATGGGAGTATAGAGGTATCTCGCCAGATAGAAGGAGTCAACCCATACAAGCTCAAAAAATGGCCGAGTGTGTAGCCGCTCAAGGACGATATGTGGAGAAGATGGAAGGAATATCAATTTCAGGAATCGATTTTCCCAAGCATTAACCACGATCGAGATGGGTGGGGGTGCAACCAAAAGGCGATCTGTGGGATGCAGTAATGGGTAATCGGAGTAAGGTGCGTAGTACGCACCTTACATCATTAGGTTATGCGTCTAGGACTGTATCCTCAATCGCAAAGCAAACTCGGAGAAGTCAGCACAAAGACATCCCTGGTTCCCACCCCTTCAGATTCCGGTTTAATCGGCGTAGTAAAGTGGAAAAACTCGTGGTCATTAACTAACAGCAATTCCCCTGGCTGCAGAATTTTATTAAAAACAGGCTTCTCTTTTTTAGCCAAGTACAAATGCGTTTCCCCGCCGACAATATTAGTTCTGTCAACCGAGAAAATCCCGATAAAGTCAGTACCGTCTTGGTGAATGCCTTCCGGTGCGGGGTTGCCAAAATTGTTTGGCGAACAAGTTGTCCTTATTTGATGGATGCCGATTTCAGCTTCCGGGTGAATTTTGCAGGAATCGAAAAAAGCAAAAATCATCTGTTTGAAATTATCGAGGGCGATTAGTCGATCGTCCAATTCGGCAAATTCCCGCCTGATATCACCCACTAGCGGATTGTATGTTTTGCTTTGATACAAATAGCCGTGAGGTAGCTTAACTAACTCATTTCCGTTGACCGCAAACCGCGATAATCTTCTAGAACGATACTTACCTTTCACATACGGATCGACAGGCATATCGTCAAAAAATTCCTTGAAACCTTCTAGCTTAATCGAGTTTACTTTTTTGAAAGTAAACATGAAGGCATAATCCAAATGAATGGATTCTAATACGGTTTTCATAGATTTTACTCCCTGAAGCCTTGCTCCCCTCCCTAATTTTGCCTGTAGGAGGTGTATGCTTCTACTCTAGCGCAGGTTTTTTGTATGTGTCGTAAAAGGCACTACAAAAATTGCAAAGATATCGTAAAGCTTGCAAGATGAATCCGGGGGCTGGTTCTTCTTTTAATCCAAAATCCCCAATCTAAAATCCAAAATCCAAAATCTAAAATCGATTGACTGCTTTCACCAGCGACTGACAGGCCCGCAGGAAAACGGCAACATCGACCCCAAGTGCGACGTACTGAACGCCAGCATCAATCCACTGCTGGGCGATTTCGGGGTTTTCGGCAAAAGTACCGGCGGCTTTGCCTGCTTTGCGGATGGTTTGCACTGCCTGCTGCATCATGTCGATCACGCGGGGATCGCGGACTTGACCGGGAATGCCGATCGACTGTGACAAATCGTAAGGCCCCAGAAAAATCACGTCAACCTCTGGCACAGTAACAATTTCTGCCAGGTTGTCGATGCCACCTTTGCCTTCGACATGAATCACAACTAAGGATTCTTCGTTGAGTCGATCGGTGATATTTGTACCTGCGGCGGTGTAAAGTCCGGCCCGCGTAGCGAAGGAAAGGCCTCGCGTGCCCAGAGGACTGTATTTAGCGCTTTTGACAGCGGTTTCGGCATCGATTTTGCTTTCAATTTGAGGTACTTGAACCCCTGCACTGCCGATGTCGAGAGCTCGTTGAATTTGCGGCCCGTCGTTTTTGCTGACGCGAACAATCGGTGCAATTCCGGTACAGTCGGCGGCGCGACACAAATCTTCAGCAGCAAGCGGGTGCAGGGGCCCGTGTTCCATGTCGATAACGGCAAAATCAAATCCAGCGTGACCGCAGATTTCTATGAATGCGGGATAAGGGCAGTTCATAAATAAACCGAGGACTGTTTCGCCTTGTTTAATTTTTTGTTTCAGTTGGTTTTGACGCATAAATAGGATTTTTTTAACTGGGGGGAATGCCGATGAACCCAGATTATTTTTAATAATACAGCTACACTATTGCAGTTATAAATTACTTTATGTTAAGAGAATAGACAAAAATTTTATAGCTGCTTTTGCTTCTATCTTAAAGGGAATCAAGCACAAAAGCCAGCCAAAAAGAAACATTCCTAAAATTGGTAAAAATATGGCTCCCACGGATGGTTCGACTAACCAAGCAAATAAAGAAAACATTCCAATACTGCCCGTTGTCCACAGCCAAAGAATCAGAAATCCTAGAACTATTTTATGTAAAGTCATCCTAATTTTTATATAACAACCAAACTTTTGAGGATGTATATCTCCTTGTATAATTGGGATCAATGACTTGCGACCGATGATGATGCGATTGATTTTGAATTTTTTGCCAGAGATTGTTCCTTCATAGGGTTTTGCAGGTGGCGGGCCAAAGGGTAGTGTTACTCTAAAAAGTTTGGGAGGAGTGACAACTTCCTCCAACCGGGACACAACTTCCGAAAAAGTTAAACTGGTAGTAATTGTTAAACTCTCAAACGGAATAAATAACCTAAAAAATTTGACTATCTTGAGCATAATGTTCATCCGGCTGTTCAATAGTTGTTGCTGGTATTAATGCCTCTTCTCTAAAAAAGTTTTCCCTGACAACAGCGCGAAATACCAGTATACTGCAAAATAAACATTTAGATGGGATGAGTGTTTTTCGCGCTATGTCAAAATTAATTCCACAATCTCCGATGAAACTTCGACAGTATCTATTGGTGCTCAAAGGTCGATCGATCCTTAGCCTCACCCTGGGCATAATTTCCGCGATAGGGAGCATTTCGCCAGTATTTGCCGAACCTGGGCGTAATCCAGACAATGCAGAAACTTGCGACATTCTAGTAGCAGGCGGCGGGCTCGCAGGCGCTGCTACCGCTTACGAAGGTTTGCTGGCGGGGCGCACAGTTTGCCTCACTGAAATTACTGACTGGGTAGGCGGTCAAATTTCTTCCCAGGGAACTTCCGCACTCGATGAAAGAGATACTCAGCGATCGCTCTTATTTTACCCCCGTGGCTACCTAGAATTGCGGCGGCGGATCGAGCAACATTACGGCCGGCTAAATCCCGGAGGCTGTTGGGTTAGCTATTCGTGTTTCATGCCCTACGACGGTCACAAAATTCTATTTAACATCTTGCAGGATGCCGCTAAAAAAGGCAAAGGCACGCTGAAATGGTTTCCCAATACAGTTATTAAAGAACTAGCAATTACTCCGGCTGTGGCGGGGAATACGGTTGGGGGTCAACAAATTAAAAGTGCGATCGCCATTCAACACAAACCAGCCGCCAACACCGGGCCAATCAACACCGAAACTCTTTCTCAGACTATCGAAGATGCCTATCGCTACGAAAATTCTCCGCGATTTAACAAAACTATTATTCGGTTTATTCCTAAAGCATCTGGAACCCCCCCTAACCCCCCCTTGCCAAGGGGGGGGAATTCCACCAGTTCCCCCCCTTTACAAGGGGGGAATTCCACCAGTTCCCCCCCTTTACAAGGGGGGAATTCCACCAGTTCCCCCCCTTTACAAGGGGGGGCTAGGGGGGGTGCTGATTGGTATGTTGTAGATGCCACTGAAACAGGTGAATTGATCGGACTTGCCGATGTTCCCTACCGCCTCGGAATTGACCCGCGTTCCCCTCTGGAACCTTCCTCCGCCAGCCCCACCGGCGACCCTTACTGCACTCAAGGTTTTACCTACACCTTTGCGATGGAGGCAACGAAGGAACCGCAGCAGCATCAAGTGCCGTCTTTTTATCAACAATACGCTCCTTACTACAGCTACGAATTGCAGAGATTGGCTAGCTTTCCTTTAGTTTTCAGCTACCGCCAAATCAGGAGTATGAGACCAGATGAAAAGCGACCTTCAGACCCGAAGCAATTCCCAATTTATCCTGGGGATATATCGATGCAAAACTGGACTTGGGGCAATGACTATCGTCCCGGCAATTCTCAAGATAATTTAATTTACACTCGCGAGCAGTTGTCAGCATCAGGTCAACTGCAACCGGGGGGATGGATGGGCGGTTTGCGAACGGAAACTTTGCGAAAAGGAGAGGAAAATGCCAAAGGATTTTTCTACTGGTTGGTAACAGGAACTACTGACTCGCAGCTAGGAGATGGAGTGAAAAAGCCTTATCCAAACAATCGTTTTTTGAGCGGGTTGGATTCGCCGATGGGGACGGTGCACGGACTTTCTAAATATCCTTATATGCGGGAGGGCCGGCGCATTATTGGGCGGCCGAGTTTCAATCAGGCTCAAGGTTTTACGGTGTGGGAAGTTGATATGTCTCGCACTGACTTTAGGGCTGATTTTTACCGCCAGAATTTGTCGGAGGAAGAGTATCGGAAGTTGTGGTTAGCTGTGGGTGGTTTGAATGCGCCGGCTTTGGCTGTGGGAAGTCAATCTGTTGAGGATACAAAATCGCGATCGCGCGCTACGATTTATCCTGATTCTGTGGGTATTGGTCATTATGCGATCGACTTTCACCCCTGCATGACCAACAGTCCGCCGGAAGCACCGGGAAATACCGAACGCGAAGGCACTCGCAAAGGTCAAGGGCAAGCTTATCCCTTCCAAATTCCGCTGCGGGCAATGATTCCTCAGAAAATTGACAATATGTTAGTGGCAGGTAAAAGTATTGCTGTTAGCCACACAGCGGCCGCTGCTTATCGAGTGCATTCTTTTGAATGGTCTGCCGGTGTGGCGGCGGGAGTTACGGCTGCTTTTTCCCTAGAAAAGGGGATTATCCCTTATGAATTAGTGGACGAATTGCCATCCCGCGAACCGAACTTGGAAGTTTTGCAGTTGCGGTTGCAACAAAATGCTAATCCCATCGCCTTTCCGGGTACTTCTATTTTCAATAGTTCGTGGCAAAATTGGAAATAATCGCAGTTGGTAATCTGTAGGGAGGGCATCCGGCCCGCCCCACAAGAAAATTCACTCTTTGTGGAACAGGGTGGAACAGGCTTTCGAGCCTGTTCCTGACACCCCACAATTAACTCGTTACCAAGAAGAGCCTGCTAACCAGTATAAAATAACCAATAACTCAATATCTGATCAACAGCAATTTGTCATCTATCTTTCGATATAAGCAGTCAGACACTGCTTTAGTCCGATAATATCAATAATCTCAAAAATTGTCCCCCCTTCCCCTTCAAACTCCCCAAAGGTAACGGTCATGTCAACTGCACAGATAACAAGCCCTAATTCCAATAATGCTTATGCCAAACAGTTACTCAGAACCTTAGTAGCTGTCAAAAAAGGGGACTTTTCAGTTCGGATGCCCATAGATCAGACTGGTCTAGCGGGAAAAATTGCTGACGAACTTAACGACATTATCGATCTCAATGAGAGAATGGCGGCCGAACTCGATCGCATCGGCACAGTTGTCGGTAAAGAAGGCAAAATCGCCCAGCGGGCAACCATCGGCAGCGCCGAGGGGTCATGGGCAGCTAGCGTAAATTCTGTCAATACCCTAATTACAGATTTAGTGCAACCAACCTCTGAAACCGCCAGAGTAATTCGGGCCGTAGCAAAAGGAGATTTATCGCAAACCATCGCCCTAGAAATAGAAGACAGACCCCTCAAAGGAGAATTCCTCCAAACAGCGCAAATTGTTAACACAATGGTAGACCAGTTGAGCTCCTTTGCGTCGGAAGTAACGCGGGTGGCTAGGGAAGTAGGAACCGAAGGGAAATTAGGCGTACAAGCAGAAGTTAAAGGAGTTGCCGGAACCTGGAAAGATTTAACGGATTCAGTTAACTCAATGGCAGGGAATTTAACAGCCCAAGTGCGGAACATTGCGGAAGTGACAACCGCTGTGGCAAATGGCGATTTGTCGAAGAAAATTACAGTAGATGTAAAAGGGGAAATTCTCGAACTGAAAAACACGATTAACATCATGGTGGATCAGTTGAGTTCCTTCGCATCTGAAGTAACCAGAGTTGCTAGGGAAGTAGGAACCGAAGGCAAATTAGGCGTGCAAGCTGAAGTGCGGGGAGTTGCAGGAACCTGGAAAGATTTAACGGATTCAGTTAACTCGATGGCTGGTAATCTTACCGCACAGGTGCGGAACATTGCCGACGTGACGACTGCTGTGGCAAATGGCGACTTATCCAAGAAAATTACAGTAGATGTTAAAGGTGAAATTCTGGAGTTAAAAAACACGATTAACATCATGGTGGATCAGTTAAATTCCTTCGCATCTGAAGTAACGCGGGTGGCGAGAGAAGTGGGTTCCGAAGGCAAACTCGGCGGTCAAGCAGAAGTTAAAGGAGTTGCGGGAACTTGGAAGGATTTAACTGATAGTGTTAACTTCATGGCAGGCAGTTTGACATCACAAGTCCGCAACATCGCTGAAGTGACAACCGCTGTGGCAAAGGGCGATTTATCCAAGAAAATTACCGTCGATGTGAAAGGGGAAATTCTTGAACTCAAAAACACCGTCAACACGATGGTTGACCAGTTGAATTCCTTTGCATCTGAAGTAACCAGGGTGGCTAGGGAAGTGGGAACCGAAGGGAAATTAGGCGTCCAAGCTGAAGTGCAAGAAGTAGCAGGAACTTGGAAAGATTTAACGGATTCTGTTAACTCAATGGCCGGGAATTTAACAGCCCAAGTTCGCAACATTGCTGAGGTGACGACGGCGGTTGCTAACGGTGACTTATCTAAAAAAATTACGGTACAGGTTAAAGGCGAAATTTTAGAACTGAAAAACACCATTAACGTGATGGTGGATCAGCTTAATTCCTTTGCATCAGAAGTAACCAGAGTTGCTAGGGAAGTGGGTTCCGAAGGTAAATTGGGCGGTCAAGCCGATGTCCGAGGTGTAGCAGGAACTTGGAAGGATTTAACGGATTCAGTTAATTTTATGGCGGGTAGTTTGACAGAGCAAGTACGGAATATTGCGGCTGTTACTACTGCTGTGGCAAATGGCGATTTATCTAAGAAAATTACTGTCGATGTGAAAGGTGAAATTCTGGAGTTAAAAAACACCGTAAACACGATGGTGGATCAATTAAATTCCTTTGCTTCGGAAGTAACACGGGTGGCTAGGGAAGTGGGAACCGAAGGGAAATTAGGCGTGCAAGCTGAAGTTAAAGGAGTTGCCGGAACCTGGAAAGATTTAACGGATTCAGTTAACTCGATGGCGGGAAATCTTACCGCCCAAGTGCGGAACATTGCGGAAGTGACAACGGCTGTGGCAAATGGCGATTTGTCCAAGAAAATTACAGTAGATGTAAAAGGTGAAATTCTCGAACTGAAAAACACGATTAACATCATGGTGGATCAGTTGAGTTCCTTCGCATCTGAAGTAACCAGAGTTGCTAGGGAAGTAGGAACCGAAGGCAAATTAGGTGTGCAAGCTTACGTGCGGGGTGTAGGGGGAACTTGGAAAGATTTAACTGATAATGTTAACTTGATGGCGGGGAATTTGACGGCGCAGGTGCGGAATATTGCGGAAGTGACGAAAGCGGTGGCAAATGGCGATTTGTCTAAGAAAATCACCGTGGATGTCAAAGGCGAAATTCTGGAGTTGAAAGACACTATTAACGTGATGGTGGATCAGCTTAATTCCTTCGCTTCTGAGGTGACGCGGGTGGCGCGAGAGGTGGGAACTGAGGGTAAATTGGGCGGCCAAGCTGAGGTGAAAGGAGTTGCGGGCACTTGGAAAGATTTAACCGACAATGTAAACTCGATGGCGGGGAATTTGACAGCGCAAGTGCGGGGTATTGCTAAGGTTGTGACGGCGGTGGCGAATGGCGATTTGAAGCGCAAATTAATGCTGGAAGCTAAGGGAGAAATTGCGACTCTGGCAGATACGATTAACGAGATGATTGATACGCTGGCGACGTTTGCCGATCAAGTTACTACGGTGGCGCGGGAGGTAGGAATTGAAGGAAAATTGGGCGGCCAAGCGAAGGTTCCGGGCGCGGCGGGGACGTGGCGAGATTTGACGGATAATGTGAATGAATTGGCTGCGAATTTGACTACTCAACTGCGGGCGATCGCGGAAGTGGCAATTGCTGTTACCAGAGGCGATTTAACGAGGTCAATTTCCGTCGCCACTGAAGGAGAAGTTGCCATTGTTAAGGACAACATTAACCAGATGATCGCCAATCTCCGGGAGACGACGCAGAAGAATACTGAGCAAGATTGGCTGAAAACAAACCTTGCTAAGTTCACTCGAATGCTACAAGGTCAGCGGGATTTAGAAACTGTTTCTAAACTAATTCTATCAGAATTGACGCCGCTGGTGTCTGCTCAGCATGGCGTCTTCTTCATGATGGAATCTGTCGAACATGATCCGTTTCTCAAACTGTTAAGTACCTACGCATACCGCGAACGCAAACAGTTAGGAAATAGATTCCATTTAGGCGAAGGTTTGGTAGGACAGTGCGCCCTGGAAAAGGAACGCATACTGTTGACAGAAGTGCCGGAAAACTACGTTAAAATTGGATCGGGACTGGGAGAATCTACGCCGTTGAATGTGGTGGTTTTACCCGTACTATTTGAGGGACAAGTGACGGCAGTAATCGAGTTAGCTTCGTTCCGCCGCTTCAGCGAAATACACTTGACATTTCTCGACCAACTTACAGAAAGTATCGCCATTGTTTTAAATACAATTGCGGCGAGTATGCGGACGGAAGAGTTGCTAAAACAGTCACAGTCTTTGGCAGAAGAGTTGCAAACTCAGCAAAAGGAACTAACGGAAACTAACAAGCGTCTCGAACAACAAGCGCAGTCGCTCCGTGCATCGGAGGAACTGTTGAAGAGTCAGCAGGAAGAGTTGCAACAAACGAATGAAGAACTAGAAGAACAAGCTGAATTGCTAGCGCTGCAAAATAAGGAAGTTGAGCGGAAAAACCGAGATATCGAACAGGCGAGGGGGTTGTTGGAAGAAAGAGCGGAACAGTTGGCTCTAACTTCTAAGTATAAGTCGGAGTTTCTGGCAAATATGTCTCACGAGTTGCGAACTCCGCTGAATTCGCTGTTGATTCTGGCTCGATTGCTTTCTGACAATACTGAGGGTAATTTGACTCAGAAGCAAGTTGAATACACGCGCACAATTTACTCGGCGGGAAATGATTTGCTGGGGCTGATTAATGACATTTTGGATCTTGCTAAGATTGAATCAGGCACGATGTCGGTGGAAATTGAGCAAGTGTTGTTTGCCGACTTGCGAGATCATTTGGATCGAACTTTCCGCCAAATCGCCCAGGATAAGAAGTTGAGTTTTAAAATCGAGCTTGAGGGTGGGTTGCCAAAAGGTCTCTATACTGATGCTAAACGGCTGCAACAAGTTTTGAAGAATCTTCTCTCTAATGCGTTTAAGTTTACAGAGCGAGGTGATGTGAAATTGTGTGTCGAAGTAGCGCGGGAAGGGTGGAGTTTAGAGAAAGAAAGTTTAAGGAGTTCCCCTACTGTTTTGGCTTTCTCAGTTAGCGATACGGGGATTGGGATTTCTGCTGAGAAACACCGGGTTATTTTTGAGGCTTTCCAACAAGCTGATGGTAGCACTAGCCGGAAATACGGGGGCACGGGTTTGGGTTTGTCAATTAGTCGAGAAATTGCTAATTTGTTAGGGGGAGAAATTCAATTGACAAGTCGCCCTGGTGAGGGTAGTAGGTTCACGCTTTATCTGCCGCAAACTTACCAAGAATCGCGAATAATGAACGATCAGGAGTCGGGAATGAGCAAGCAAATTGCTCAATTGCCGGCTGCTATTTCTTCTGCTGTTCCTTCGCCGAATTTCAACTTGCCGATCGCTCCTTATCCATCACCGGTTATCGCTGACGATCGGGAAAATGTCGATCCCGACGATCGCGTGCTGTTGATTGTCGAGGATGATGTAAACTTCGCTCGGATTCTGTTGGATATGGCGCAGGAACAGGGTTTTAAAGGTTTGGTGGCTTTGCGGAGCGATATCGGTTTGGCGATGGCGCGAGAGTTCAAGCCAACGGCGATTATGCTGGATCTAAATTTGCCTGTGATGGATGGCTGGACAGTGCTCGATCGCTTGAAGCACGATCCAAGTACGCGCCACATTCCGGTTCACATTGTATCAGTTGAAGAAGGGCGGCAGCGCAGTTTGCAGTTAGGGGCGATCGCGTACTTACAAAAGCCTGTCAGTCGCGAAGCTTTGAGCAAAGCTTTGACTGATATTAAGGGGTTTGTGGAGCGGCCAGTGAAGAATTTGCTAGTCGTGGAAGACGACGAAACACAGCGTCTCAGTATTGTGGATTTAATCGGCAATCACGATGTTTCTACAACGGCTGTGGGGAGCGGTGCAGAAGCGCTAGAAACTTTGAAATCGGGGCATTTTGACTGCATCGTACTCGATTTGGGACTGCCAGATATGACTGGTTTTGAACTGATTGAGCAGATCAAGCAAGAGGCTACTTTGAAAAGTCTGCCGATTATTATTTATACCGGCAAAGAGTTGACGAGAACCGAAGAAACTCAACTGAAGCGGATGGCGGAAACAATCATTGTTAAAGATGTGCGATCGCCAGAACGTTTGTTAGATGAAACAGCTTTGTTTTTGCACCGAGTCCAAGCAAATTTGCCGGAACCAAAGCGCCAAATGCTAGAGCAATTGTATCAAACAGATTCGACGCTGGCGGGCAAAACAGTTTTGATTGTTGACGACGATATGCGGAATATTTTCGCCCTCACAAGTATGCTGGAGCGCCATAAAATGGAAGTTGTGTATGCTGAGAATGGCAGAGAGGGCATTGCTAAATTGCAAAGTACGCCTGAGATAAATATTGTGTTGATGGACGTGATGATGCCAGAGATGGACGGTTACGAAACCATGCAAGCAATTCGTAATATGCCTCAATTTGCGTCCTTGCCAATGATTGCTCTGACTGCGAAAGCTATGAAGGGCGATCGGGAAAAATGTATCGAAGCTGGTGCGTCTGACTACATTACCAAACCTGTTGATACGGAACAGTTGCTCTCGCTGCTGCGTGTCTGGCTTTATCGATAGTCATTAGTCATTAGTCATTAGTCAGCAGTCATTAGTCAGCAGTCATTAGTCAACAGTCAGCAGTCAACAGTCAGCAGTCAACAGTCAACAGTCAACAGTCAACAGTCAACTATGCCCCATGCCCCATGCCCCATGCCCCATGCCCCATTCGCAATTCCCAATAAATAATTAAAAATGCCCGAAAGCCATGAACTTGAAACAATCGAAATTCAACTCCTACTAGAGGGAATGTTTCGCTATTACGGATTTGATTTCCGCAATTATGCTCTTGCCTCTCTCAAGCGCCGTATTTGGAACACTATTCGCTCGGAACGACTCACCACTGTGTCTGCACTTCAGGAAAAGGTACTTCACAATCCTGCTTACCTAGACCGTTTACTGCTGGACATTTCTGTCAATGTAACGGCGATGTTTCGCGATCCCAGCTTTTACATTAGTTTCAGAAAAAAAGTGGTACCGCTGCTGCGTACTTATCCTTTTATTCGGATTTGGCACGCGGGATGTTCAACGGGAGAAGAAGTCTATTCTATGGCAATTTTGCTGCAAGAAGAAGGACTTTATGACCGTTGTCGGATTTACGCTACGGACATGAATGAATTAGTTTTGAAAACCGCAAAAAGTGGGATATTCCCGCTGAAACAGATGCAAGAATATACGCAACTTTACCACCAAGCTGGGGGCAAGAAAGCGTTTTCTGAGTATTACACTGCTGCCTATGAAAATGCGATTTTTCGCTCTTCACTTAAAGATAATATTGTCTTTGCTCACCACAACCTAGCAACGGATAATTCTTTTAATGAGTTTAATGTTATTTTATGCCGTAATGTGCTGATTTATTTCAATTCACACCTCCAAGAGCGGGTACACAAGCTTTTTTATGAGAGCCTGGTAATGTTTGGAGTTTTAGGCCTGGGTCATCAGGAGTCTCTGATTTTTACACCTTATGAAAAATATTATGAAGCACTTGAAAGTAGTGATAAACTCTACCGAAGAGTTAAATAAAAAAAATTTTGAAATAGTGGTTGTGGGCACGTCTTTGGGAGGGCTAGAGGCTCTGACTGTGCTGCTGGCAGATTTGCCAAAAAGCTTTCCTTTGCCTGTAGTTATTGTCCAACACCGCCATAAGAGTTCTCAGAATAGGCTGACAGATTTTTTACAACAGCACAGCTCTCTCCCAATCACAGAGGCCCAAGACAAAGAGCCGATCGCACCTGGACGGGTTTACTTGGCTCCTGCGGACTATCACTTGCTAATAGAATCGCCCTGTGAGGAGGAGTTTAGCCTGTATGAAAACGACTTTACAGAATGGGGGAGCGTGGCAGTGGAGTCAATCCATAATTCAAAATCCCCAATTCCCAATCGCGTTTCTCCTACATTTGCACTATCAACTGAGGCTCCTGTCTGCTACGCGCGGCCCTCAATCGATGTGCTGTTTGAGTCTGCTGCGGATGCCTTTGGGGAGAAAGTTATCGGCATAATTTTAACTGGAGCTAATTCGGATGGTAGTAAAGGGCTGGCAAAAATTAAAGCTGAGGGAGGATTGACATTCGTGGAGGAACCGGATTCAGCTCTATGCCCAACCATGCCAGCATCGGCGATCGCAAATGTTGAAGTAGACTGGATTTTACCCCTCTCTAAAATTGCTCCCTGTTTAGTCAATTTGCTAAGAATTAAAGATTAAAAAAATTATGAATCAGCAGTCGCCCCATCGAGTAAATGTCCTTTTAGTTGACGATCGCCCAGAAAATTTGATAGCTCTAGAAGCTATCCTCAACAGCCCCTCTTATCATCTAGTACAAGCTAATTCGGGCGCGGAGGCTCTGAGATGTCTGCTTAATGAAGATTTTGCGGTAATTTTGCTTGATGTGCAGATGCCGGGAATGGATGGATTTGAGACAGCAACATTGATTCGCTCTAGAGATCGATCGCGATCGACTCCGATTATTTTTATCACAGCATTCAGCAGTAATGACACCCACGTGTTTAAAGGTTATTCTCTGGGTGCGGTGGATTACCTGTTCAAACCCTTGGAACCGGAAATATTGACCTCGAAGGTGGGGGTATTTGTGGAATTGTTCCAGAAAACAGTGGAGGTGAAACAGCAAGCAACACAGTTAGCTGCTGTTAATAGTGAACTAAGTAAAAGTGAAGAGCGGTTTCGCACTTTGTGTGCTTGTTCGCCGCTGGGAATTTACTTAGCTGACGTTGAAGGGCGTTGTACATACATTAATCCCCGTTGTCAAGCAATTTGCGGGTTAACACTGGAGGAAAGTTTAGCAGATATTTGGCAGCGGGAAGTTCATGAAGAAGATCGCGATCGCGTAGTAGCACATTGGTTAGCTTGGATTAAAGAAGGCAAGGAATATTCTAACGAGTTTCGATTAGCTGGTAGCGAAACTGTGCGTTGGATTAATGTGCAGTCGTCGCCAATGTTTTCGGATTTGGGAAAACTGATCGGTCATGTGGGTACGGTTAGAGATGTCACAGACCGCAAGCAAGCAGAGGAAGAACGCGGCCGACTAATCCGCGAACAAGTGGCGCGGCAAGAAGCGGAGAGAGCTAACCAGATGAAGGATGAATTTTTAGCTATTCTCTCTCACGAACTCCGTACTCCTTTAAATGCAATTCTCGGCTGGTCTAGGCTGCTTCGTACCAAAACATTTGACCAAGACACTATAGAGAAAGCCCTAGAAACAATAGAGCGCAATGCTAAATCTCAATCTCAACTCATCGAAGATATTTTAGATGTTTCGCGGATTCTGCGGGGGAAACTAAATTTAAATAAGCATCCGATTCGGTTGGAATCTGCGATCAAGCTGGCAATAGATTCTTTGCAGCCGCTGACTGAGGAAAAATCAATAGTCATAGAATTAACGTGCAGTCCCAATGTAGGTGAAGTTATCGGCGATTTCGATCGCTTGCAGCAAATTGTGTGGAATTTGCTGTCAAATGCGATTAAGTTTAGTCCGCAAGAGGGTAAAGTACAGGTGCGCTTAGAGTCTGTTGGCGATGAGGCTCAAATTCAGATAATTGATAGCGGCATTGGTATCGCTCCTGATTTTTTGCCTTATGTTTTCGATCGCTTCCGCCAAGCTGATAGCAGCACAACTAGGTCTTACGGGGGTTTGGGACTGGGACTGGCGATCGTCCGTCACTTGGTGGAACAGCACGGCGGTAAGGTGCAAGCAGAGAATAATCCGGGCGAGGGTGCGAAATTTACGGTGGCTTTACCTGTGGTACAGAGGAACGCCGTCGCTGCTGACGATGATTGGTCGGAGCTCAATGACAGGACAGAGACCCTTCCTACTCTAACTAATTTGCAATTGCTGGTGGTGGATGATGACGATGATACGCGGGAGTTTTTGATTGCTTTACTCGAGGACGAAGGAGCTATAGTGCGATCGGCGGCATCGGTGGCCGGGGCTCTAGCTGCACTGGAGAGTTATTGGCCGGATCTACTGCTGAGCGACATTGGAATGCCGGAAGCAGACGGCTATGAGTTGATCGCGCGCGTGAGAGAAATGGAAGTGCTCAGGGGTGGAAAGATGCCTGCGATCGCCCTGACGGCCTACGCGAGAGAGGAAGAGCGCCAGCAAGCGCTGGAAGCGGGTTTCCAGATGCACTTATCTAAACCAGTTGACATAAATAAGTTAATTGCCGCAATTGCTAACCTCACAGGGATGCTCGGAAATCCCGATCCAACTCACATCTTGCACCATGCTCAATAACAGGCTTTTCGGCCTGTTCCACAAAGAGTAAATTTTCTTGTGGGGAGTAGGGGTTGGGCAGGAGAGCCCGTCCCTGAAGGCTGATTGACAATAGTGTTCTTCGGTGATTTCCAACGGACTCGGCGGTTAAAACCGCTTTGTTGACCCAAAGCATCCAGGATACCCGCCACGTGATTCATCCGTCCAGAAATAAAAAACCTGTATCCGATGAAACTTGCCGAACGTATTTATTCGTGGGCTCTATGCTTCAATCTAAAATCTAAAATCTAAAATCTAAAATCGATTGACCCCCAATCCCGTGCCGATTAGTGAGAAAAATATTAAGCTAGCTTAAAGGACACGCGATCGACAGTTCGGAACAAGACACCCGTTTTTCCACAAAAAACTGGATATTTGCCGTTTTTTTGCTTCAACCTGCCGTCAAAGTACAAAATTACTCGCCAATCAATTCATGAATATTTTTAGCAGTCTGCTTTCTAGCCCAACTCAAGCACCCCAAGTCAAAAAACAGCGTCGAGGCATTGAAATTAAGTCGGAACGCGAAATCGAAATTATGCGGCAGGCCGCGAAAATCGTTGCAACGGTACTCAAAGAAATTTCCCAAATGGTGAAACCGGGAATGACTACTGCTGATTTGGATGCTTATGCCGAAAAACGCATCCGTGCTATGGGGGCAACTCCGAGTTTTAAAGGCTATCACGGTTTCCCTGGATCGATTTGCTCTAGCATTAATAACGAAGTTGTTCACGGCATCCCCAGTCCCAAAAAGGTAATTCGGGCCGGAGATGTTCTCAAGGTAGATACGGGGGCATATTATCAAGGTTTTCACGGCGATTCTTGCATTACGATCGCAGTTGTGGAAGTGACTCCCGAATCGGCAAAATTAATCCGAGTCGCAGAAGAAGCTCTCTACAAAGGCATCGAACAAGTGAAGGCGGGAGCCTATTTGCTCGATCTGGCTGGTGCGATCGAAGATCATGTCAAAAGCAACGGTTTTAACATCGTTGAGGAGTTTACGGGCCACGGTGTCGGGCGAAATTTGCACGAGGAACCGTCGGTTTTCAATTTCCGCACGCGGGAAATGCCGAACGTGAAATTGCGAGCGGGCATGACATTGGCGATCGAACCGATTCTGAATGCCGGTTCTAAGTACACTCGGACGCTTTCTGACAAGTGGACGGCTGTAACCGTTGACAATGCTATGTCGGCTCAGTTTGAGCATACTGTGTTGGTGACAGAAACTGGCTATGAAATTTTGACCGATCGTTCCAAAGTTTAAGGGGAACAAAAGACAATAGTTTTGAGTTTTGAGCTAAAGTTTTTATTCTGTAGGTTGGGTTGAGCGATGGCGAAACCCAACATCTTATTTAAAATGAAGATTTGGGCGGAGCGAAGCGTAGGGTTCGTTCCTCAACCCAACCTACAATATTTACACTATTAAGAAGGTAACAAAGATGTCAGCACGATTATTATTGGTAGATGATGAACCGGGCTTGCGGGAAGCAGTACAAGCTTATTTGGAAGATAGCGATTTTGCGGTTGAGGTTGCCAGTAATGCTCGCGATGGGTGGGAACTCTTGCAGCAGACTAATCCAGATTTGGTGATTTCAGACATTATGATGCCCCAGGTGGACGGTTATCAATTTCTCAAGCAAGTGCGGGAAGATCCTCGCTATAAGGCTTTGCCGGTGGTGTTTTTGACTGCTAAGGGGATGACGAGCGATCGTATTCAAGGCTATCAAGCAGGCTGCGATGCTTATCTTTCTAAGCCCTTCGATCCTGACGAATTAGTAGCAATAGTAACCAATTTGCTGGCCCGCCGCGCGGCTGCTAAGGAGACAAGCGAAAATCCTGAAAGTCCAGATATTGCTGCTTTGACAAGCCAAATGGCGAGAATTGAGTCTTTGCTGAGTGGGCGGAGTTCGATCGCCCAAAGTCCTTCGCCGATTAAAATTGATTTGACTCCGCGAGAACAAAGTGTTTTGGATTTGGTTGCTCAAGGTTTGATGAATAAGGAAATTGCCCGCCGCTTGGAAACTAGCGTGCGTAATGTGGAAAAGTACGTCAGCCGTTTGTTTAGCAAGACGGGTACTAACAGCCGTACTGAGTTGGTTCGCTTCGCCCTCGAACACGGCTTGACGAAATAGGAGTCCTCTCGACTTGGCTGGAGGCTGTGGCTTGCCAAGCTGCGTTACCAGGCTCTTCCTGGTAACGAGAATTATGCAAAAAATTAGAAATGTTAAGATTTGACACTCCCCAGCCTAAAGGCGTGGGGATTCTTAATTCATCGACTGACCTTTAAGCACCATGTCCTTGCGGCAGTCCTTAAACCTTTCAACCGTACAATAGTACAAATTGACGAGTCTAATTCACTGTTACCCCAGAGGGTCTATCTCCAAAAGCGTACTAGGATACAAGCAAGCGAGTTTGGGTATGCCCTACCCTACTTAACAAATCAAGAAATTGTTTGTTGTTACTGGTTTAAGGATGCGTTGATCCTTTAGCTGTTTTAAGAGTTTTCGCCGCTCTGCGTCCCCCGGTTTATACCTAAAAGTGTGTCTTAACTGTTTCACGATGGTAAAGGAGTTTAACCTTGACTATTTTAGTATACTACAAATACCAGCAATTCCTGATTTTTAGGAAGGGATTTAAGAAATTAAAGCCGCCCTAGAAGGACGGGTTTTAAACCCAATTTCCTGATAAGTATTGACAGGTATCCGGCGGCTGTGGTATGTCACATCAGCTTGCTGGTGGCAGCGCGGGAGTGCGAAAACTGGTGTGCGAAAACTGGTGTGCGATCGAACTTCTCACCCACTTTGCTTTGAGTCTGAGATAAACACTCGCAAACACCGGGGAATTACTTAGCGGGAAAACCTGACTGTTTAAGAGTTTTCACGTAGTAAATAGAAAAGCAAACACTTGACCGGATATGCTCCGTTAAGCAAACTTGCCACGAAAAGTCACAGATAAGGTTATATCCTGTGGAAAAACAAGCCACTATTAATTACAGTTCTGGACGCACTCCTACAAAGAAACCGGGTTTTTTACCTAATTTACGGTGTGTAACAAAGTATTTCGTAAAAAAAAACCGTTTCTGGGCCCCCAGGCTAAAATTTTACACCCTAGTTCAAGCTCTCAGATTCATCTGTGGAGTCAATCTAAAATCTCAAATCTAAAATCGACTGACAGCGATGGAAAGTAGCCGCAGATGTTGAATGTATAGTAGTACCAAAGTTTAGTTTATATCAGGAGGATACCATGAGGAAAATCACGGCGCGACAAACAATAAGTGCCATAGTAGCACTGCCGATCGTACTAATAGCCAATACAACTCAAGCTTTAGCGACTGATACCGATCAAAAAATAGAGCCAATTAAGAAAGTTTCGGATTTTGGCGATGAGCTAGATTTTGATATTGGGCCACCAACAACCATCAGCATTGAAGAAAGCGAGGATTGGGATGAACCTGATTTTACAGCTACTTTAGATATGGAGATTAGTAAATTTATGACCAAAAATCTTCAAGCTGTAATTGATGAGCCGCCGCCGATAGTTTATCTCAGTGCTGCAAGGAGTCAGTCAAGCAAGGAATGCCGGATTTCAGCGATATGCGAATAACTGAATCGGATGTGTGCGATTTTGGCGATGGCTGGGAGCCCCGCAAACAAAGACTTTTTTGCTGGGTAGAATTTGAGCAATTATCAAGATTTCAGTAAAATCCGGTTGATTTTGCTGGAAATATGCGAATAACAGAGTATGTATTTTTTTGGGTATGCTTTAATTGCGATCGGCTAAAATAATAAGTATGCAGGCTGAAAAAAACTTAACTAATTGATAGTTAGTCCGTAGGGTGCGGATCTGCTTAATATTTGATAAAGATTGCAGATTGACGGGTGTATCCGCACCTTACTCGCGTCTCTCTTCTTGTGTGTACCACATATACATGGAATATGCTGTAAGTATGCAGGCTGAAATAAACTTAACTAATTGATAGTTCCCAGTGATGGGAAATCGCCAAAAAGGGCAGAAATAAAATTAATCATGTGATTGTTCGCTGTGATTGGCAAACGTAAAAACGGGTAAAAGTAAACTTAGTTAGAGCAACCGCCCAAAAGGTGAGGACGTTCTTAATTGCAGTTCCCCCCTGCGGTCTATTCTTTCCATCCGTTACATCCGTTACATCCGTTACATCCGTTAAATAATCCGTTGCCGAACTTCCATCCGTTACATCCGTTACATCCGTTAAATAATCCGTTGCCGAACTGCCATCCGTTACATCCGTTACATCCGTTAAATAATCCGTTGCCGAACTTGCTTTTTTCGGCAGTTGACAGCACCTATCCTGAGAATTTTTTTCAAATATTAATTATGATTAATTCGCACTACCAGCAAGAAACCGCAGCACAGCAAAACCAAAGTTCGCTGCAAACTCTCTCCCGGACTCTGAGAATGTCTCACGGGCAATTTTCGCTCATTTTGGTACGGTGCAATTACAGCGCTATGAGAGAGGAAATTGTAAGGCAATTGCGGGCAGAGTCTGGGATCGAGATTCGAGAAATTGTCCTCCCGCCATCTGTTAAAACTCTTTACACGACGATAGAAACCAAACTTTCCTGCACCCATCCGGCAGCTTTAATGGTGTTTGGATTGGAATCGGTAAGTGCGATCGATCGCCTGCTGACTTCTACCAACTACGTGAGGGAAGAATTTCGGAATAATTTTCCTTTCCCGGTGGTGCTGTGGGTGACAGACAAAATATTAAAAAAACTGATTCGGTTAGTAACAGATATCGAAACTTGGACGACAAGTGTTGAATTTGTGATGGGCCCGGACGACTTGGTAGATTTTTTGGGCAAAAGTGCCGATCGCATTTTTTCCAACATTTTAGAAAGTGGCAATTGGCGTTTAACTAATTCTGCCATTCTCGGAGCCAATTCTTTGAGTGAACTAGAGTCAGCTAGCCAAGACTTGCAAACTTGCAATATCAGATTAGAACCAGCTATTGAAGCAAGTTTGCAATTTATTCGCGGTAGGCACGAATATGCTTGTCACCGCATCTCTGCGGCTATTGAATTATATCAAAAAAGTCTCAGTTTTTGGAAGTATCAAGTAGCATTTATTGGACAAAAAACAGAATTTAGCGATTTGTTATTTACCGTTCACCCTGCACCGGTGTTAGAGGGAATTCTGCTATTCCACATCGGTCTTTGCTACCGCTTCCAAGCAGAAAAACACCGCAGCGGCAACCGTCCTTACTGGACGGAAGCTAAGAATTATTTTCAGGAATGTATTGATGTTTTAGAACGCGTGGGGCGGCCGGATGCCGTGGGTATATTCATCAATCAACTTGGGGAAGTATTGCAGCATTTAGAAGATTGGGATGCACTCTGGAATTTAGCTATTAAAGCTCGGAGGTTACATCAAAATATGGAAAATTCAGCAGTTAATTTGGCTCAAGATTACGGCTTTTTGGCTAGAGTAGCCTTAGAGCAAAAGAACTGGCAAGGGGCGAAAGAATGGGCTTTAGTGGCTCTAGACGTTCTCAACTCAAATTTAGAAGCGACGGGACAGGGAACCCCTGTAAAGTCGCAGCATTTAGGCTTGTATCTGTTAATTTTAGCAGAGGCCCAGAGTCATTTGGGTGAGGTGCAGGAGGCGATCGCGCATTTAGAACTTGCTCGCTCGGAAACCGAACCTTGCTACAACCCGCAACTGTATTTGCGGGTTTTAGAAATGCTGCGATCGCTCTATTTTCAGCGGGGAGAATATCTCGAAGCATTTCAAATTAAGCAAGATTATCGAGCGGTGGAACACACGTATCGGTTCCGAGCTTTTATTGGGGCCGGAAAGTTGCAGCCGCACAGAGAAGCGGTTAATTCCGTCGCCGAAACTCTTGCCGGCGCTGCTACTATTGCTGACGAGATTACAGCTTCCGGCAGAGAGGAAGACCTCAACCGCTTGATATATAGAATGAACAATACCCCCGACAAACTGACAGTAATTTACGGTCAGTCTGGAGTTGGCAAAAGTTCAATAGTCACGGGAGGATTAGTACCAGCTCTTAAACAAAAAAAAATAGAAATGCGGACTGTTTTGCCCGTAGTGCTGCAAGTTTATAACAACTGGCCGCGGGAATTGACCAGACAGTTATCTGCTGGAAAAGCTGAAATATTCGATCCTGAAATTGCCGAAGCAGTACCAGAAACTGCTCCGGTAGATTTGACCGTAGAAGCAGGTGCAGTCAAGGGAAATCTTATTTCGGGATTGCACGGTGGCTCGGCTGCGAAAAATGAGGAGCAAAGGGAGCAGTCACAGCCAGTAGAATTTATCATACAACAACAGGCGATCGAATACGAAAACATTATCAAGGAGCTGCAAAGAAATTCAGAACATTTAGTGACTGTTCTGATATTTGACCAATTTGAAGAATTCTTTTTCGTGTGGAAAGAGCCAGCGGAAAGACAAATATTTTTTGATTTTTTGCGGGAATGCTTGAAAATCAAATACTTAAAAGTCGTCCTGTGTTTGCGGGAAGATTACCTGCACTATGTGCTGGAATTTACTCGACCAAAAAACCAGACAGGATTCGTTAACAATGATATTTTAGATGACATTCTCAGCAAAAACATTCTGTTTTATTTGGGAAATTTTTCGCTGATCGATGCGCGATCGGTAATTCGCACTTTAACTGAGCGAGCGCAGTTTTACTTAGAACCGGAGCTGATCGAAGAATTAGTCAATGATTTAGCTGGAGAATTAGGAGAAGTTCGCCCGATCGAACTACAACTTGTCGGCGCTCAACTACAACAAGAGAACATTAGAACTTTAACTCAATATCAGGAACTTGGCAACAATCCGCAACAAAAATTAGTCGAAAGGTTTCTCGAAGAAGTTATCAAAGATTGCGGGCCAGAGAATGAAGTAGCGGCGCGCCGAGTTTTGTATTTGCTCACAGATGAAGAACAGATTCGTCCCCTAAAAACCCGCGCAGAATTAGCTTCAAGTTTAGCGACATTTGCTGAAGCTGACAAATTAGATTTAGTCTTAGAATTGTTAGTAAAGTCTGGTTTAGTGTTTCGATGGATGGAACTGCCTGCTGAGCTTTATCAGCTCGTTCACGATTATTTAGTTAGCTTCATTCGCCAGCAGCAAGAATTAGATAAAAAGGCAGAATTTGAGGAACTGCGAAAGCAAAACCAAATTAACCGAGATGAAATTGAACAAATTCGCAAAGACAGAGAGCAAGATGCTTTGCTGTCGGAAGCTAGAGACAAACAGTACCAAGCAGAAGCTCAACTTTACCACACTCGGAGATGGCAATTGCAGGCGGCGGTTTTAGGAGTGCTTGTACTCGGAGGTGTTTCGGGGATGGCTTTCGAGCAAGCAAAATTAGCAGAAAGCGCACGGCAAGAAGCAGAAACCAGTCGGACTGATGCCCTAAATTCGGCGTCGGAAGCTTTGGTGCTTTCTAATGAAAAAAATCAATTAGGAGTGTTGGGAAATAGTATCAAAATTGGTCGTGATTCTCTGAAAAGTACGGCGCTGCCTGTGGACACTAAAAATCAAATTGCTGAAAGACTCAGACAAGCAGTTTCCGGGGTGCAAGAACGCAACCGTTTCGAGCAGCACAGCAAGTTTGTTTTGGATGTAAGTGTTAGTCCCGACGGCAATTCAGTTGCTTCGGCAAGTGCAGATCAAACTGTTAAATTGTGGAGCAAAGAAGGTAAGTTATTAAAAACTTTCAATCACCCAGATAGCGTGACGAGTGTTAGTTTTAGTCCTGATGGGAAAACGATCGCTACTGGTTGTGCCGATCGCACAATTAGAATTTGGCAAGTAGATAACGACAAAAGTGCGATTGGCATTTTATCCGGCCACCGCGATATCGTCACCAGCGTCAGTTTCAGTCCAGACGGCAAAACCCTAGCTTCCGCCAGTCACGACAACACCGTCAAAATCTGGAACCTTGCGAACAAAAAATTGCTGCAAACCTTAACCGGACACAAAGACTGGGTGCTCGGCGTCAGTTTCAGTCCCGACGGCCAAACAATTGCCTCAGCAAGTGTTGACAAAACTGTCAAACTTTGGAACCGAGAAAGTAAAACGCAGAACTTTAGAATTAATCCCAAAACATTAACCAAACATTCTGACATTGTTTACAGCATTAAGTTCAGTCCAAACAGTCGAGAACTCGTCTCAGCAAGTGCCGACACCACAGCCAAAATTTGGAACCGAAACGGTGAGGAAATCAGAACTCTCAAAGGACACAACGATGAAGTTGTCAGCGCGACTTTCAGTCGCGACGGCGAAAAAATTGTCACCGGCAGTGCAGACGATACGGTGAAAGTTTGGAGTCGCAGCGGCACTTTGCTCAACACTTTTCGAGGACATCAAGACGACGTGAGGGCCGTAAGTTTCAGCGGCGACGGCACTATTGCTTCCGCAAGTAAGGACAAAATAGTGAAAATTTGGAAACCAGACAGCACTCCGCTGAATAAGATTTTATCAGGACACGGAGACTGGGTTTACAAAGTCAGTTTTAGCGCTGACGGCAAAACAATTGCTTCTGCTAGCGGGGACAAAACAGTGAGACTTTGGCGTGCTGACGGCAGTTTATTCAAAACCTTAGAAAGTCACAAGGATTCTGTTACCTGGGTTAGCATTTCGCCTGATGATAAAACTGTTGCTTCCGCGAGCGATGACAAAACCGTGAAAGTCTGGAGTTTAAACGGCAAACTGTTAAATACTCTCAGCCACAGCGGCATTGTTAAAAGCGTGAGTTTTAGTCCAGACGGAAAGATAATTGCTGCCGCAAGTGCCGATCGCAAATTGTACCTCTGGCGCTGGAACGGTGCTAAAGCAACTTTGTTGGCAAAACTCGATCACAGCAATCCAGTAATTAGCGTTAGCTTCAGTCCCGACGGCAAAACTATTGCTACTGCTACCGCTGCTGAGGACAAGCCAAGCGGGAAGAAAAAGGCTTTTGAAATTACCGGAGAAAAGAGAGTTTACCTGTGGCAATTTAACGGTTCGTCGGCAAAAATTATGAAAACTCTCGACCACCAAGACAGCGTTAAAAATGTTAGTTTTAGTCCAGACGGCAAGACTATTGCTGCTGCTTGCGCTGACAAAAAAGTTTACTTGTGGGGGTTTGATGGAAAGGTGGCGAATTTAACTGAAAAACTCGACCACAGCGATACTGTAGAAAGCGTGAGTTTTAGTCCCAACGGCAAGTTGATTGCGGCGGCGAGTGGGGGAAATACTGTTAAGCTGTGGGATTTTGACGGCAAGAAGGCTATTCTATCTAAGACTTTAGAATCGAGCGATCGCGTGTTGAGTGTTACTTTTAGTTCTGATAGCAAAACTCTGGGTTTTGCTAGTAGGGATAGGAATGTAATTCTGTTGCCTGTGGAGAATTTGGAACTGAATAATATTATTGCTCGCAGTTGCGAGTGGTTAGGAGATTATTTGCAGAATGACCCGAATGTTGCTGAGGGCGATCGACTGCTGTGTCTTGGGTTTGGGAAGCAGGCTTTAAATAAGGGGAAGCGGTGAAATTGACAGCGGTAAGTTGCGGGCTGCACACCCTACATAATTATATTTTGCTAATTCTCATCTACATAATTTTATGGAAAAATTCTGTATATGTCTCGGCGGTGCGCTACTCGCTGACAAATTAAAGTTTTTGTCGGTGCATCAACTGTGAGTCCAATACGGTAGTCACCAACACGAATTTTATATTTATCTGGATAAACTTTCATTTTTTCCAGATATCCTAATGCAAAGGGATTGTCTGATTCTAAGAATTGAAAAACTATAGGTTCTATCCTACTTCTAATTTCAGTAGGTAAAGCAGCTAGTTCTTTGAGGAACCGATTTGTATATTCAACTTGCCACATTATTTTGTTTGATTGAGTTATAATACTTTAGTGCTTGTTCTTTTGATAATCTCTCATCACCTTCAGTTTCTTCTATAAGTTTAGCCAGACCATAGTTTTCCAAAATCTCCTCTATTTTCTCAAATTGTTCAAGGGGGATTTGAACAGCAATCGGCTGCTGATTTTCGTCGATCACATAACTTTTATGTAGTTCTAGCATTTTGTAGTGTTTATATCTGAGTATATGAATTATTATAATAGATACATTTTTTTTGTCAAGAGGCGATCGCGTCTGCCTGTCGAGTTACTCAACCGATAGGTTAAACAAATCTATCTACTGGCTAATTGTGGTCGCAGTAAACTTGCGCTAAAATTCGACTGACAAGCTTAACCTTTTTGGCAATTCCCCACAGAATTAACCAGCAATCAAAACCCGAGGTAAACCACATGGATGTCAACTCCCAAAATGTCCAACCAATCCCGCCATTCAACGAGACAAACGAGGAAACACCAGAGATAGGTGGCGGTTTGCCCGTAATAGAATATTGGGCAGAACATACATTGTCCCCGGAAGGGCCGAAACTTTGGAAAACTTTGCTGCACAAAAGTGCTTGTTTGTCGTGTTCTTGGGGCACGGGCGGACAGAAAGGAGGTTTTACAAATGAAGAGGGCGAAAAACTTCAGCGGTGCATGAAAAGCGTCGAAGCAATCTCCGCTGAAATCAAGCCGGCTATCTCAACTCAATTTTTTGAACAGCAGAGTATTGCACAACTTCAGCAATTAACTTCAATGGAAGCCGATAGGCTGGGAAGGCTGAGTTTTCCGATGATTTTGCGGGCTGGTTCCTCTCATTACGATCGCATTTCTTGGCAAGAAGTTTATCAAATTGCCGAAGCTGCTTTTCGCAAAACCCCCGAAAGAGTGGCATCTTACAGTTCCGGTCGTTCTTCCAACGAAGCGGCTTTTCTGCTGCAATTGATGATGCGGGCGATGGGTTCCAATAACTTAGCAGATTGTTCCGATCTCTGCCACGCTCCCTCGACAACTGGCTTAAGCGAAATGTTTGCCACCCGCACCTCGTTAGTGAGTCTAGAAAACTTGAAGGAAGCAGATTGCGTCGTGCTCGCGGGCAGCAATTCTTCCTACAACCATCCCCGTTTGATGAACGAATTGATTAAAATTCGCGACAAAGGCGGTAAAATAATTGTAATCAATCCGGTGATGGAAATCGGCTTAGTCAAGTTTGGTTCTCCCGCATTTCCCGTCAAGTCGCTCATCCCCGGTTCCGATATTTCCTCCTTATACTTGCAACCAATTCCCGGCAGCGATACGGCGCTATTTTTAGGCATTCAAAAGTCTATAATCGAACAAGGTTTGCTGGACGAAAGCTATTTGCAAGCTCATACAGAAGGCTGGGAAACAGTAGTCCAGCACGCCCGCGAAACCGCTTGGGAAACTATTACTAAAACCTGCGGAGTTTCCCAAGCAGAAATTGAGGCGGCAGCCAAAATTATCGGCACGTCCCAGCGGGTTGTCTTCGGTTGGGCGATGGGAATTACCCAACACGATAACGGTGTAGATAACGTTTTCAGCATCGCCAATACTGCCTTAATGACAGGAAATGTCGGCAAAGAAGGGGCGGGATTAATGCCCGTGAGAGGACACTCAAACGTGCAAGGATTCGGCTCTATGGGCGTCACTGTGAAGCTGAAAAAAGAAATTCAACAAGCTTTAGAAAAGTTATTGAATCGTCCCCTCAGCCCTGTTAAAGGCTACGACACTCGATCGCTCATTGAAGCAGCAGAAGCAGGCAAAGTTGATACCCTGATCTGTCTGGGCGGCAACTTGTATGGGGCGAATCCAGATTCAACGCAGGCAAAACAGGCTTTAAGCAATGTTGAAACCGTTATCTACCTCGCAACCAAACCGAATTTAGGGCATTTTCACGGATTGGCCAAGCACAATACAATTGTGCTCCCCGTCCTGAATCGCTTTGAAAACCCCCACAAAACAACGGTGGAATCGGGCAATAACTTTGTGCGTTTAAATGATGAGGGCGAAACTCATCTCCAGAATTCGGATTTGATTCCTGAAGTGCATTTTTTGACGGAATTAGCCAGCAGAATCCACGGCGATTTTCCGGTTGATTGGCGCCGACTTCAAGACACAAAATACGTGCGCCAATTGATTGCTAAAACTATTCCGGGCTATGAAAAGATGGCAACAATTGATGATACAAAAGAGGAATTTACCATCAGCGGTCGCATTTTTACCGAACCTAAATTCCCTACCGAGTCTGGGAAAGCGAAGATGTTTGTCACGCCTTTACCTAAGCTGAAATTACCGGAAGCGAAAGAGTTTGGAGTATCGGAATCAACACAGGGTATTGTTGTGGCATTGATGACGGGACGCAGCTATTCTCAGCACAATACTGTGGTTTACAAAATTGATGACAAGTACCGGGGAATGCCGCACCGCAACTGCATTTTGATGAATCGTGCGGATGCAGAAAGCACGGGTTTGCATGAACATCAGCGGGTTACGGTGCAGGGCAATGTGGGGAAAATGGAAAATGTCGAGGTGATTTATGGGGCGGTTCGTGAGGGTGCTGCTTTGATGTTTTATCCTGAAGTTAATGTGATTTTTCACCCGGAGATTGAAAAGCGATCGGGCACGCCTGCTTACAAGCGCGTACCTGCTTTTGTTTATGCGGAAGTATAGAATATCTTACACCATTCTCAAGAACAGGCAAGATGCCTGTTCCACAAATTACACCATTCTCAAGAACAGGCAAAATGCCTGTTCCACAAATTACACTATTCTTAAGAACAGGCAAGATGCCTGTTCCACAAGGGGTTAATTTTTTGTGGGTGGGCATCTTGCCTGCCCATATGCAAGTTTTAATCAACTCTTAATTTGCAAAGTTCTACCGCGCCAAGTGCATCCCCAACTGGTTTCAGTTTTAATCGCAGAACCGATCGCCATTGCCGCCACTAACGCACCTCCCAAACCTCCTAACCACCAGTATTTCGTCGGACATTCAGAAATCTCGGCACCCAAGGGGCGCAAAGTGTAATGCTGCCAAATTACGATTACGGATAAACAAATAGTTAACCAGGTAATTGGTTGGTTGGTCGCGGCTGACAAGCGAATTTCAAAGGTGGTATCCGCCACGTGATTTATCCGTGGAATCAATCCAAAATCTAAAATCGAAAATCCTCAAGAAAGAGCATTTATCTCGCGCAAGTCAATTCTTTAATCTAAAATCTAAAATCTAAAATCTAAAATCGATTGACCTGCTAATATTTTAAGCCGAGGGTCGTTGAGATGCTGTTGCAGGGTTGGCCCGATCGCCTTGGTGTCGTCTGTCGATCGATCGTCTACAATTAAAACCTCTAAATTGTCCACAGACAGCGGTGTACTCTCCCTCATGGCGATCGCGCCATCCCGAATATTCTCTGCCTCGTTGTATGCTGGTACGATTACCGAAACTGTAGGGAACTGCGCGGCGGGTGCCGGTGAGGGCCTCGCGGAACTTCTGTCGGTTTGAGGCGCATTTTTGACCGATCGGCGCAAATTCTTACTGTAAGCTGTACTTACAATCAGAGAAAAAATTAGCAGGGTTAACAATATCAAAGCCAACTGACCTCAAAATGTCAGTACACGATTAGTCTCCCTAAATATTAAAAAATATTAAAACAAAAAGCTAGTCGATCGCCCGAAAAGTTATTTTGACCGAAAGCATCCAGGATACAAGCCCCCGGATTCATCCCTGGGGTCAATGCTTCAATCTAAAATCTCAAATCTCAAATCTAAAATCGATTGACCGAAAGCATCCAGGATACAAGCCCCCGGATTCATCTCGCGCAAGTCAATGCTTCCATCTAAAATCTAAAATCTAAAATCTAAAATCGATTGACCACCTCTTTTGCTATAATTTGTGAGCATCTTTCGGCTCGCCCGCACCGAGGGGCAAGACCCCTCACCCAGACAGCGACCGAAAAGCCGAGGATAGATATCAGTTTTCAGAGGATATTGCAATGGGCGAATTTTTTACAGTCGATGTGTTTGCGAACACGATAGCGGTACTCGGCGCTTTGGGTTTTTTCTTTTTGGGATATCAAGCTTTGCAGATGTTGAAAAAATAAAGTATGTCAGAACTGAGATGTTACACCATTGTCAAGAACGGGCAAGATGCCCGTTCCACAAAGAATGATTTTTCTTGTGGAACAGGCATCTTGCCTGTTCCTAAAGAAGTAATTGAGAATGGTGCAATATCTCAGTTAGAACTGAGATGTTGCACCATTGTCAAGAACGGGCAAGATGCCCGTTCCACAAAGAGTGAGTTTTCTTGTGGAACAGGCAAGATGCCTGTTCATAAACAAGTAATTGAGAATGGTGCAATATCTCAGTTAGAAGTCAGAAGTCAGAAGTCAGAAGGAAAGAAGTCTGAGGGAAGAAGTCCGATGGAAGTCGGAATAAGGAAAGAAAAAAGAAGGAAAAAAGCAACTATTCGGAATATCCAATGCCCTGTTTTGCCCAGGCCCAATGCCCTGTTTTGCCCATTCCCCGGAACACCTAATTTACCTGAAAAAGGCTATACAACTGACTCAACATTGCCACTGTTTCTTGCGAAAATCAACCAAAAAAAGGCTGCGTTATTATCATGGTGAGCCAACTTTTAGATGGACGCTATCAAATCATTGAAGTCATAGAAACAGGAGAATTTGGGCAAACCTATCTGGCCAAAGATATTCGCCGTCCCGGAGAACCGCAGTGCTTTGTCAAGCACCTGCGTCCCGGTACCACCGAACCGAAATTAATTAATACTACGCGCCGTCTTTTTCAAAAAGAAGCAGAAGTTCTAGAAAAGCTCGGTCAACACGACCAAATTCCTCAGCTATTCGCTTATTTTGAAGAAAATGAAGAATTTTTCTTAGTAGAATCCTTTGTTGCCGGTCACTCGCTATCAACCGAGATTGTACCGGGCAAGCCTCTAAGTGAAGAAAAAATGATTCCTTTGCTGAAGGAACTGTTAGAAATTTTAGTATTTGTACACGGACAGGGCGTAATTCACCGAGATATTAAACCGGCAAATTTAATCCGCCGCTATTCCGACAACAAGTTAGTTTTGATTGACTTTGGCTCGGTGAAAGAAATTCACATCGCTCAAAGACAAGCGCCGGTAACGGTGCGGATTGGCACTCTGGAATATATGCCGATCGAACAATTTCAATACAACCCGCAACTCAACAGCGATATCTACGCTTTGGGAATGATTGGCATCCAAGCAATGACGGGTTTGCCGGCTTACGATTTGCCGAAACTGCGGGATTTGAAAAATTCTAATAAAGGCGAAATTGTTTGGCGGCATTTAGCCACCTGTTCCCAAGCGCTGGCCGATGTTTTGGACAATATGGTGCGCTACGATTTTCGGGAGAGGTACCAGTCGGCGGCGGAAGCTTTAGCCGATTTGAGGAAAATTGGCGATCGCTCGCGGGCGCGGATTCCCAAGCTAACAATATATCGCGAAGAAGTCGATCGGCGTAGCAGCAGTCGGGGTGATATTACAGTCGTCGGTCGAAGAATATTAGATGAACTGCGCGTCAGTTTGGAATTGCTGCCAGAAGAAGCAGAGGCGATCGAAGATGAGGTATTGAACCCTTACCGGAAATACAGGGAAAAAGGCGAACGCTACGAACAATCACTGCAAGAAGCAATGCAGCAAGAATATCCCTTTTCTCTGGAAACTCGCGACGAGTTAAAACGCTTGCAGCAAGTTTTAGGGCTTACCGACGAAGATGCCGCGAAAATCGAAGAATTAGTCATTCCTAAATCTTTATTTGCTAAATTGTACAAGGCGATATCCACAGTTTTGGAGGGACATCGCAACCCCAATCTGCCACCAGCGAGTAGCGCCCCTCACCTCGAATTGCAGGCAAGTCCGGCGGTATCCCCGCAGGTAAATCTGAACGGAAAAACCGATTTGTCGAGCTCCAGCCCAGCAGCACTTGTCCCCAAAGAAACTCGCAAATTCAATCCTTATCTTGCCGGAGCAACAATTGCGGCTATCTTAGCTGCGATCGGCGGAATTTACGGATATCTCAAATGGCAAGAATGGCAGCAGCTAGCCCAGAAAGAATCCCAACAGCTCAATCAAATTGAAGCTCTTTATACAGCCAGCAATTATGAAGGCTGCATCAGCCAAATACCAACAATTGCCGACACTTCCAGCACCTATTCGTCCGCTCAGGAGTTACAAGAACAGTGCCAAGCAGGTTTGCGGTGGAAGAACGCCAAAGTCAAAAATTTCGCTCAGCATTTAGATGCAGTTGGGTCTGTTGCTTTCAGTCCAGACGGCTTAATGTTAGCCAGCGGTTCTAAAGACAAAACCATCCAAATTTGGGATTTAGCTACAGGCAAGTCGATTCGCACTTTTCCAGGAGATTCCTCCACTATTTGGTCGGTTGCTTTTGACTCAAACGGTACCAAACTGGCGACTGGCACCGGTTTTTGGCGAGTCATGCTGTGGGATTTGAAAACAGGGCAAGTGATTCGCAGTCTCGACCACACTGCTTCTGTTTGGTCTGTTGCTCTTAGCCCCGACGGACAGCTTGTGGCTAGTGCCAGCGGAGACAAAACCACAAAGATTTCGGATGCAACAACTGGCCGTTTGATTCAGAGTTTTCCAGACCATACAGATTTTGTTTATTCTGTTGCTTTCACTCCAGATGGAAAAAGTTTGGTTAGCGCTTCTAAGGATAAAAAAATTACAGTTGTGGATGTCGCCACAGGGGCGTTGCTCAAAACTATTGAGGGACACGGCGACGCGGTGAGGTCGGTTGCTGTTAGCCCGGACGGGAAGACAATTGTTAGCGGTTCCTACGATGAAAGTATTAAAATTTGGAATATCGAAACAGGAGATTTAATTCGCTCTATCAAGGGACATTCTGACGATATTGTCTCGGTTGCTATCAGCCCGGACGGGAAGTTTATTGCCAGCGGGAGCAAGGATAAAACTATTAAAGTTTGGGATTTTGCTACTGGAGAATTGCTGAATACTTTGACGGGACATTCCGATGAGGTTTATGTGGTAACTTTTAGTCCCGATGGCAAAACTATTGCTAGCGGTTCTAAAGACAATACTATTAAGTTGTGGTTGAGGTAATACGATTTTAGATTTTAGATTTTAGATGGGAATGACTTACCGCATAATGGTTGGGAACTTCCCTACAATTCCATTTTTTTGAGGAACTGGTGTAACATCAATTCCGGTCGATTACTATAATATACGTAGGTTGGGTTAAACGAAGTGAAAACCCAACACCTATGGATGTTGGGTTTTCACTTCGTTCAACCCAACCTACTGCAGGAATCGCGGTCAATCGATCGTACATGATATCATTAGTCATTAGTCATTAGTCATTTAATTGCTGTAATTCAGCTCATTTTTGAAGGTTTGGGGAAAGTGCCAATAAGGCGTTTCTAATTCGTCCTCAGTTGGAGAATTTTCAGTTGAGTTCTCTCGGATTTGAAAAAAGTGGTAGAGGTTAGCGACAGTTAAATCGGATATTTCTTGCCAATTCGAGGCAGCTAAACCTTGATAGCCAGTAGCGATCGCCTGCTGGCTGACATAAAATTCGTATCTCCGGCGAATTTCCGGCGACACAGCGAAGGTTAGCTGGTCGCGCAAGGATAGAAAGTGAGACTTTTGCTTTAAACTTTCATAAAGTGAAGGTTCCGCAGCTAATACCGCGAATGTAGTGTACACGCTGCTTTTTAAACTCTCGCCGGTGAGTTTATCTAAACTAGCTAACTGGTGCTGCTCTTTGGGAGACAAAGTTTCCATCCAATCAACCTCATTTTGCCAAAATTCTATTACACTTAAATCATGACCGAGAATCCTAGTAACTTCAGGAAATAAAAAATCTAATTCGGGTTCGGATTGACATCCTTTAACAACAGTTAGAAGATTTTGACAAATTTTTGATTGAAGTTCCAACAGGCGATCGCTCACCATATAGTAGGCCCGCTGCAAGTGAAACGTGACGCCGATCGCCTGCTCGATCGCCCAAACACATTCCATTTGCCTGAGCTTTCCTGCAGAAGACAGCCCCTCCAACAAACTAGGATTATCATAAATTTTTAAAGCCTCAAATAGCATATCCCGCCCGCTATTAATTTCGGAATTCCGAAGTTTAATATCTGGCACTGTCAGGGCTGACTGACAGCGTTTGATAGCTTTAGAAAAAATCTCATAACCGTTAACCAGTTTCTGGCGGTGCATTTCAAAACTAGAGTCGTGAGCCACCTTAAAAATCTGCTGAATCACCTCTACTCCCCTATCTTTGAGGATGTGTCTGAGATCGATAAATCCGTCTTTAATTTTTAGCTTCTGGTGCTTTGCCTCTTCTCGGATTTTTAATACTTGGTTGAGGTTTACTGCTGACAAAACTGTGCTCGATACAGCGCCAATACCAATGACAGCAGCAGTCGCTTGCATCACTGCCAAATTAATTTTCAGACAGTTAAGCATTCTGTATGTTTTTTGAAACCCCTGATGAGTTTGAGCCACCTGCAACGGCGCCAGTGTGACGTACACGGGAGCTACCAGCGGCTGTATGGGGCCACCTCCGGCTAACTGTGCGAGCAATCCTATAACTCCCCGCGAGGATAGAGTTTCACTTCTTGATTGATAAAAAATTTTTGCGAGCTCCACAAACTCCCCTGTCACCGGATCTCTAGCTGCGGGGAGCAATTTTCCTGTTTTGGTAGCAGGCTGTACAAGGTTGCCACTATTGAGTCGCGCCTGAGTTGCAGGGGTGAATATATAATCCATGTTGTGGCTCAGTTTCCATTCAAAAAGGCAGATGTTTTGTATTGTATGCTGTTTATGGAAACGAGAGATGAAAGGAAATGAATGAGTATCTCAAGGCATTCCAGGCTATTAACCTGTTTAGCGATCGATTGTTGGCAGACGAATATCAATCCGTGGAGATTAAACAGTCAGCTACCCAACTCAATTTAGATGTGGAACCTTGTATTGACGAAATTAAGCAATCTGCCATCAGGCTCAAAGAGCTACTTCAGGTATGTTTCAAAGATGTATCTCAGGCTGAGGATGTCTGGAATAGCAAGCCGAGAATTGCGGGAGCATCGCCTGTTGATGTCTGGGAGCAAATTGGCGAACTAAGCGGATGCGATGTGAGAATTCGCACTTTAGGAAAACAGGGCAAATATGATGCTGTTGCTAAAGTTCGCAAATCTTGGAGCGACAAGGCAACCAAGTTAAAAAATCATTGGTTTTTGTGGGATAAAAACTCTCAAGTCTTTCAAAGAGATACTATTGGTTTTTTTGAAAAAGATAATTTGCACAAAGAGTTGCGGAATGAAGTTGATTCCCAGGCAGAGCGAGTGATTTTAATTATGGAAAATGAATTAAATTTAATTTTTAAAGAATTACAATCTATTGATATAGAAAAAATTGAACTTTGTATTGAATGCTTTGACCTAAACAGTCAGTCTAAATTTAGAGAGCGACTACAATCAATAGGCGGGGAGATTGTATCGAAGTTTACGGAACCTCTGAAATATTTGCCGGATTCTTATATGAAGAGTTTTAAAGAAACGCTGAAAGAACCTGTAGAAACTCTGGTTCATAAAAGCAAGATGGGAATCAGTTCGATCGATTTTGAAGAGTGCTGTAAAGTGATTGGCTTAATCCTAGAAAATGTGATTTTAGCAATTTTTGAGGAGCGTCTGAAACTGGGAATTGAAACAGTTGAAAAAGCGATTAAATTCTACAATAATTTTTTAGAGAAGCAGGCGCGGTATCAGAAAGAAACGCCCCAACAGCGAGCGGCGGAAAAAGATTGGATTGAAGGCCAGCGGCAGCAACTCAGGGAAATTCAGCAGTATATTGATGCAGTCATTAGTCATTAGTGGTTAGTTATTAGTAATTGGCAATTTGTAATTAGGAGTTAGTAATTAGTGTTTTAACTACTAATTACTGACCCCTAACTGTTGAATTCACCCAAACAGGACTTACACAGAAGCTAATTAATTATTTACGGCTCCATGCACACCGCACCTTAGCGCTATAATTAGCGCGTCAAACCACTTTTTGCGTAAGTCCTGCTAAAAATAGATACAAGCCCCGGAATTAAGTCAGGGAAATAAAAAAATTAGACTTTAGTTCAACTTCCCACTCAAGGCTGGGGAGTTAATCTAAAATCTAAAATCTAAAATCTAAAATCTAAAATCGAATGATTATTGATATTGACCGCTGATTTCGTAAACGATCGCGCCCAAAGACGCTAAGCTAGCTAAAATTAGCATTCCGGCCGGCATGAATTTTTGAGTTTTAACAAGGCGCACAATAAAGACTATTACTAAAACAGCGGAGATGGCTGCTGCTAATGTTAAACCCCAACTTTGTCCCATAAGCTGGGCGGTGCCGGCAAAAATTAGCAGCGAACCGCTAATCAAGCCCGAAATGAGGGAGGCTTGGCTTTTGGCCTTGATATAACCCATGATGCCGCCAACCAGTGTTAAAATGCCGTAGCCGATCGCCGCTGCTGTACCTAAATTCATTTTTAATCCTCCCGATTTCACTGTTTGCATCTAAATTTATACAGCGCGGCCTGCAATTAGTGTCACGAATTGTTAGAAAATTTATTAAAGCCAGTCAGGATATGTAACTGTTATACAATTGCCATTATGTCAGCCCTAACTTCTGGTGCGATCGCCCAAATCCGTTACCTCCAGCGCCTCGCAGCATCCCTGCTGCTGTATCAATCGGTTCTCAAAAGCCCCACAGGTCAAGCTTTTCTCGATTTGCTGCAAGCCCTTCACCACAGCGAAGTCAGCGGTTTGGAATGTCAGGTAGCTTACGGGAACTGGTTCAAACTTCAGGCTGCTAAAAATTTAAGCTGGAAAGATTCTCTGATTTGGGAAATTCTCAAAGACGAAAACCCCTTTTCTCGCCGAGCTCAGCAAACAGATTTTGCAAGTTTGTCCCCCGCTTTGGTGGAAGCCGCCCGACATGATTTAGAAGTGCTGCAAAATATTTACGAATGCAGCAGCGAACAGTTGAGCAAGTGGGTGCGGGTAGCGGGTCAACTTGACGCAGTGCCTCCGATTTGGCATTCAGAAACTGTAGCAGAACAGGGAGATTTGCCGCTGCACGGAAAACTGGAAAAATGGTCGAGCGCTACGGAATCTTTGGCAGCTTATTACCGACAGTTTGGCACTGGTTTGTTTGCCGAATATCGCGCTTTTGCGTGGCGGGGAGGGGAGTTGACGACTATTTCGCATCCCGATCGCATAACTTTAAAAGAGTTGGTTTGCTGCGATTGGCAGCGGGATGCTTTGGTGAAAAATACGGAGTTTTTGCTAGCAGGTTATCCGGCTTTGCACGTCTTGCTATACGGCAGCCGCGGTTCGGGCAAGTCTTCTTTGGTGAAGTCGCTATTAAATGAGTTTGGATCTCGCAATCTGCGCTTGATTGAAGTATCTAAATCGGATTTGCAAGATTTGCCGCTAATTGTCGAGCAGTTGCGGGGAGTTCCTCAAAAGTTTATTATTTTTGTGGATGACCTGTCTTTTGAGGAAGATGATGATGCTTTTAAAGCTCTGAAAGTTGTGTTGGAGGGGAATGTGACTGCCCGCTCTCAAAATGTGGTAGTTTATGCCACATCTAACCGCAGGCATTTAATTCGAGAGTTTTTTGACGACAGGCCTCGCCCCCGCGATGGAGACGAAGTTCACGCTTGGGATACTGTGCAGGAAAAACTTTCATTTAGCGATCGGTTTGGCTTGACTTTAACTTTTGAACCTGCAGATCAAAACACTTATTTAACAATTGTCCGACATCTGGCAGAACTTGCTGACATCAAACTCGCTGCTGATGATTTGGAACACCGCGCTAAAGAATGGGCAACTCGTCGCAACGGGCGATCGGGGAGAACTGCGCGGCAGTTTGTTGATTTCCTGAAAGCAGATTTAGCCCTTTTTGACAAGTAGATTGTCTGCGCTGCGAGGGCGGGTTTTAACTGAGATGTTACATCATTCTCAATAAGTTTTTTATGAACAGGCTTTCCGGCCTGTTCCACAAAGAGTGAATTTTATTGTGGAACAGGCCGAAAAGCCTGTTGCTTACAATGGTGCAAGATGCCTGTTTTACCTGAAATATAGGAAGGCAATTCAGGATCTGAATAAACCCGCCATTGCAGCGCCGAAGGGCGAAATAAAAATTCTTAATTTTTTCATAATTTTATTGATAATAAATAACTAACCAAATTTGATATAATTATCAAAATCTCCCAAGAAACCTCCAGAGCCAGAACCAATCCTGACTCCATAAATCCACCACTAAATAAAGAGGAAAATATCATGGGTTTATTTGATAAAGTATCGAAGACTCGCCAAGAAACGGAAGTAACTTTAGGGCCGGCCGAATCATTTGCGGCGATCGCGCTAATTGCCGTAGCAGCCGACGGTTACATCAATGACAGCGAAAGTAAAGCGATTAGCATGACGCTATCTCGGATGCAACTGTTCCGCAGTTATCCTGATGACGTGATGAGAAAAATGCTCGATCGCCTGCTGATGATTATGCAACGGCAAGGAGTGGAGGTACTGTTTAATGCCGCTTTGGCAATGCTTCCCGACGAACTTAAAGAAACAGTTTTTGCTGTGACAACTGATATCGCTTTAGCAGATGGCGAGGTTTCAGAAGAAGAAGAACAACTTTTGAACGATCTTTACAGTGCATTGGGGATTTCCGAAGATATTGCCCTCAAGATTATAGACGTGATGTTGATTAAGAACAAAGGTTAAGAAATCAGGGGAAGGAGTGAGGAGGGCGAATTTTACAATCTAAAAAATTAGTGCCTACTTACTTAGCTGACAACTTCTCCAAAAGTGCGGGTTTACCGATATGATGGTTGGTAAAATTGCGATCGAATTTGCGATCGCCGTTACTACCTCAAATGCCTTTCACTTACACCCGTACTGTTCGCTTTCAAGATACCGATGCTGCTGGAGTCGTTTACTTTGCTAACGTTTTGGCGATGTGCCACGAAGCTTACGAGGCATCTCTAGCAGCATCGGGAATCAATCTCAAAGCATTTTTCAGCAATTCCGAGGTTGCTTTTCCCATAATTCATGCTAGTGTAGATTTTTATCGCCCAATGTTTGCGGGCGATCGGCTGATGATTCAATTGACGCCTAAACAAGTTACTGGCGATGAATTTGAAATTGCCTATCAACTATTTTCTGAGGAAGTTGCAGGAAGAAGCGCTGCTAAAGCTCTGACTAAGCACGTCTGCATCGATGCAGTTAGCCGAACTAGAAAACAGCTATCTGAAGACTTGATGCAGTGGATGAGGAAAATTGAGAGTTGAGATTTCAGATTAGTTATATCTTTAAATAATAACAGGGAATGACAGTCAGTCGATTTTAGATTTTAGATTTTAGATTTTAGATTTTAGATTTACTTGCAGCATTGAATCTGGGAGTTTCAACTTTGGTCTAAAATTTTGGACTGATCGCGACTTAAGTACGTGGCACGGTATCCGTTTTTGAGCGGGGTCTAATTTCTTTTAGGTTGAGAATTTTTTCGGAGTTTTTGATAGTATGTCAAATCGCAATTATGCCATTGTGGGCACGGGAGCGTTAGGCGGATTTTACGGTGCTAGACTGCAACAAGCAGGTTTAGAAGTCAATTTTTTGCTTCGTAGTGATTACGATCACGTCAAAAAACACGGTTTGATTGTCGAGTCTCCCGAAGGCAACTTCACCCTCCCCCACGTCCGCGCCTACCGCGACGCGCACAAAATGCCTCAGTGCGACGTAGTAATTGTAGCGCTGAAAACAACTCAAAATCACTTGTTGCCCAAAATATTGCCTCCTTTATTAAAGGATAACGGCGCGGTTTTAGTATTGCAAAATGGATTGAATACAGAACCGGAAGTCGCTAAAATTGTCGGTGCAGAACGAGTGCTTGGCGGGCTGTGTTTTCTCTGTTCTTATAAAGTTGGGCCCGGTCATATCTGCCACCTAGATTACGGCACTATCACCCTGGGAGAATATGCCCAAGACTACAAAGCAATCGGTATTACTAATAGATTGCACCAAATTGCTGCGGACTTTAAACGTGCTCATATTCCCATAAAAATGAGCGAAGATTTGCTATTATCTAGGTGGAAAAAGCTGGTTTGGAATATTCCTTATAACGGGCTGTCTGTAGTGTTGGATGCGAGAACTGACGAACTGATGGCTAATCCCGATACTTTGATTTTAGTGGAGGAAATCATGGGGGAAGTGGTAGCGGGAGCCAAAAGTTGCGATCGCATTATTCCCGATGACTTTATCCCACAAATGCTCGAATACACTCAGAAAATGAAGCCTTACCGCACGAGCATGAAAATCGATTATGATGAATCGCGGCCCCTGGAAGTTGAGGCGATTTTTGGTAATCCGATACGGGTGGCGCAGCAAGCAGGTATTAAGTTGCCCCAAATAGAGGTACTTTACCGAATGTTGAAGTTTGTGGATGTTCAAAGACAAGAAGCGGAGAGGACGAGAAGGCTGTTAGGTTTGTCGTAATTGGCAATTGGCAATTGGCAATTGGGCGGGGCGGGTTTGTGAGATTTCTCGCTGGTGTTGTAGATATTGGTGAACCCGCCCCTACAGGAATTACTGTCAAATCCGGTTAATTCTATCGATTCACCGACGATGACACATCGCAATTTCTTGCAATTGTTCTCGATTGACTTTGCCTTGAGAATTGCGCGGCAATTGTTCGACGACTACCCAATATTTCGGTCGCTTAAACTTGCTCAACTTATGTTCTATTGCCGCTTGCAGATTTTTGACAGTCACCTCGGAATTAGCGGGAACGTAGATAGCTGTAACGACTTGACCCCAATCTTTGTCTGGCAAGCCAATTACAGCAATATCTGCAACTAAATTAGTCGATCGCACAACGGCTTCAACTTCCGCCGGAAATACATTTTCTCCGCCTGTGATAATTTTGTCGCTGCTGCGTCCGACGATATTTAAGCAGTTATTTTTATCGAAAAATCCCAAATCATCTAGTTGGAAGTATTGGTTATCGCCAAATTGTTCAGGATAATAACCCAACGCCAAAGATTTAGCATTTATCGCAATATTGCCGATTTGATTATCGCACAAAATCTCGCCATTGGCACTGCGAATAGTTATTTTAGCGTGCGGTAAAATCTTACCCGAACTGTTATTGCCAGCGAGAAAATCTTGGGGTTTTAGTGTAGCAATTTGCGAGGCGGTTTCTGTCATGCCATAACTAGGCGCTAATTTAATTTGATAGTTTCTAGCTGTTCCTAAAAGTTCCGGCCAAGCCGGAGCACCGCCCAAAAGTACGGCACGAAACCGTCCAAGCCAATTAGCTGTATCTGGGTTTTGCAGCAGCCGTTGCAGTTGAGTTGGAACTAAAGAAATGAAAAATTCTTCGGGTTCGATATCGCATATTTTACCATTTTCTAATTCTTTAAATGGCTGAATTGCCAGTTGTCCGCCGCTAGTAAAAGAACGCATGAATTGCATTAAACCGCTGACGTGGTATAATGGCAAAACGCAGAACGAGTTGATTTTGTCAACTTGAAAATATTGTTGAAAACCTTGTACTGATGCGGTTAGTGTTTCCCAAGTGTGGATGGCAAAACGGATTTTTCCTGAAGAACCGCCGGTGGGAATCATGATTGTATCAAAACCGTTTTGAGTCGGCGAATGGAATTCGCGGCTATACAAACGAAGTTCGCCTTCGCGGACTGGGATATGGGGATTTTTGGGAAGCGGGTATTGTCCCCAAATTAAGTCTGGTTGAACTAAATCAAAGACTTGTTGCCATTCGGGTTTTACCCAGTTGGGATTGCAGAGAAAAATCGGGCATTTGGCGGCGCGGGCGGCCATGAAACTGGCCAGAAATTGGACGGGTTCTGGTTCGGCGAGGCAAATTTTTGGGGGTGTTTTTTGTGCGGGATTTTGGGTGATTTCTTGAAATAGCCGATCGACAATTCGGGCAAATTCGCGACTGTCACAACCGATGAGCCAATTATCAGGCAAGCCACACGCGAGATCCCGAATATTTACTGTTAGATTTGTTGCCATAGATGCTTTCACCAAGTTTCTCGATTCAAAACAATTACCTAACCCGCTTGATTTAGTCGTGGAAGTAATCTAAAATCTAAAATCTAAAATCTAAAATCGAATGATTGTCATCGAACCAGGAATCGGTGCCGAAGCCGAGTGCTCTATTATTTAAAGACAATTGTGTTGCTAAATTTAATGCTGCTTGTCTGCCGATTTCGGTTTCAAATACTGATGAAAAAACAGCGTCTATATTGTGAGTTTGACAAAATTTTCGCAGTTGGGATGGAGAACCAGCAATCGCAGGTTTAATGACGAAAATTCCCCGCCAGCCTTGGCTGTAGCACTCTTGGATGCGATCGAGGTTGGCGGCAGATTCGTCTAGGGCGATCGGAGTTGTATAAATAGCATTCAATTCTACCATTTCCTGAAACTGTGTTACTGGCAGCGGCTGTTCCAAAAATTCAATGTCTGCGGAAAAGTCGGGAGTTGCTTTTACCTTGTCGCAAGCTTCCAGCCATGTTTTAGCCTGCGAGTAACTGAGTCCCCCGTTGGCATCTAACCGCAAAAATGCTTTTTCGCGATCGCACAAATTGTGCATTGCTTCGATTAGCTGCTGAAAAATATTTAATTCTTGTTCAATTGCAGCCACCCCAATTTTCCATTTAAACGTGCGATATCCCTCTAACCAAAGTATTGGTAAAGCCTGCAAAGCTGTTTCTCCTGCTGGCAATAAACCGCTGAACCGATTTTGCATTTTCTCCCCCTTTTGGGAAAGGTAAGTTAAATTTTCGCTTTTCTCCCCCCCTTGGCAAGGGGGGGCTGGGGGGGGCGAATTTTTCTTGTTTGATAGTGCTGACTCAAAGCCAAATTGACAAGCAGGCAATTCACCGGAAATAGCGAAAATCATCTCAGATGAAATATTACCCGGCAACTGGTGACAAAAATCTAAAGCTTGCTCAAAACTTTCGGAACCAAACCAACTCAAAGGGGCAATTTCTCCCCAACCAATTCGATTATTTTCGTCTACAAGTCGCAGGATAATTCCTTCGCGAATATCCCAGATGCCGTGACTTGTTTGCAAGGGGCGCTTAAATTTTCGCTGATAAGTGCGAAACTCGAATTGATAAAGCATTAGTTTTTTAGTTAATCATAAAATTGTCTCACAACTGATCCAAACTTATCAATATTTTCAAAATGGATATTGTGACCAGCTTTGGGTACAATTTCCAGAGTAGCCGCCGGACACAAGCTGGCCATTTCGGTATTTATATTTATAAATTTATCATCATATTCTCCCGCTAGCAAGAGGATGGGGATTTGATTTTGTGCGAGTTTTTCCCAGAGAGATGGCTGGTTGCCGGTTCCCATGTTGCGGAGGGATTTGGCTAATTCTAAGGGATTGTTTGCTAAGCGGCTTTCTATGAGTTTGTCAAAGTTAGGAGAGTTTTTTAAAGATTTGAATAAAGGGATATCGTACCAGTTGAATAAAAAATCTTTAATGTTGCTATTTTCCAGCTTTTGTGCTAGCTGTAAATCGGCTTGTCGGCGGTGCGATCGCTCTTTTTCTGTCTTCAATCCCGGAGAAGCTGACTCTAACACTACTTTCTCGAATCTTTCTGGAAAATGTAATGTCATGTAAAGTGCCAATCGCCCGCCCATTGAATAGCCCAACAACAAACATTTGCCTATTTGTAAATCATCTAATAAGTGTATCAATGCTTGGGCTGTATTTGATATATTGTAGCAACTTTCGTCGCCGATTACTCTGGTTTCTCCGTGACCGGGAAGGTCAACTGCTAGGCAGCAATAACTTTTATAAAGTAAGGAAATGACGCTGCTAAAGTTTTGACTGTTGCCCGTGAATCCATGCAAAAATAAAATTGTCTGCTGATTTCTGTTGCCAGTTAAGGAATAGTGAAATTGATAATTTTTAAATTTCTCCATATACAATTCTTATTATAATTGCCGTATTTACTGAAATCTAATTTCCGCATCGCCAACAGAGATGACTGCCTGAAAACGAGTGAGAAAGTCCATACCAAGAAGACCATCTATACGAAGATTTGGCGGTATATCGTGGGCAACTATCTCAAAATTTTCTATTAGTTGACCCACGCAATTAAACCAAGATACATTAATTACAGGAACATAGATTCTTCCTTGACCTGTAACTAATTCTTGCCTGCGTAAAGGATTGCGCGTATCATAACCCAGATTTTGTAATACTTGAACTGGCAATATTGTGAAGCTAGAGCCCGTATCTACCAATAAACGCACCCGCACAAAATCGCCCCCTTCTCTACTGCCAACAGTTGCTTGCACGGCTAGCAAATTTTGGCCATAACGCAACAAACGGTAAACTTTCTGATAAGCTGGCATTTTCGTTACAACATCACTGCTATGTTATCAGGTATCGAGCCAGTATACTCTATTGCGACAGATTTTCCATTCCTTAATGAAAGCTTACTGTAAATTTCATCGCGTTCTGTTGCATGGGCTAAAACTTCACCTCGAATCACGCTGAATTCTTCATCTAATTCAGGATTGACGATGAGTACCCACTCATCAGGATAGAGGCTAAAAATTTCTTCTAAACTCATAATTTTGCCGATTTCTGTTTGCGTACTCATGCTTTAATTCTCCTGTTTTACGATTCAATGTGAGGTACGGATTGCTAAATTAAAGAAGATTTTGAGAAGTCACCCAACTCTGCCAACTCCACGAACTCCCTCAACTTAGCAAACCATACCTCAATTTTACCGGAATTCTCGATCGCCCGATCTACAAAGCAAACCCCAACGCCAGCAGCAGTCCGCTCGAAAAATGCAGCGTAACTGCGATAAACTTAGAGTTGCTGACCCTTGCCGGTTGGTCGTGATAGTCTGTGACATGGCGGCAAAGGTCGATCGCAAATGGCAAACTCCCAAAAATCAACAGCGTCCAAATGGGGAACATTCCCAAAGCCACAAATAGCACAGTCAAAGCATAAACGCTGCCGCACAACCACTGCAACAACTGAGCACCTTTTTTCGTACCGAGTCGAACAATTGGGGATTTTTTACCCGCCGCTAAATCGTCCTCAACTTGATGAAAGTGAGAACAAAATAAGATGATACTCGTAGTAATTCCCACGATTGCCGACGCTGCAAAATTAGTGGCAGACCAAGTTTGAGTTTGACTGTAATAAGCAGCGGCTAAGGCTAGCGGCCCGAAGGTGAAAAAGCAAATAATTTCTCCCAAACCTTGATAGCCAAGACGAAACGGAGGCCCTTGATAAGTGTAGCCGAGAGCACAGCACAAAACTACCAGCAAAATTACTGTTGGGTCTTTTTGCCACCAGCTTATGGCGCAGATTCCCGACACTCCGACTGCTAAAAACAGATTGGCCAGCCCGAAAATTAAAGCTTTATTTCCGGTTAAGTTAACTAGAGAATGTGCTTTATTTTTATCGATGCCTGTTTCCGAGTCAAATACATCATTGCTGAGATTCAGCCATGCTATAATCAAAATGGCTGACATTAAAAATGTCGAAAAAATTGACGAATTAATCGTTTGAGTTTCGGCAAAAGCAACTGCTGTTCCTACTGAAATAGGAATTACCGCAACGCTGTACATGGGCGGCTTGATTGCCGCTAGCCACAATTTACTATTTGGACGTTCAATTAACTTTGTTGTCATCACACAAACTTGATTCAATTGATAGCAGTTTAGTAATTTTACAATTTTATTGGTGAACAAAGTCTACTCTCGATCGGGTTGAGTGCGCGGCTGACATCCACACAGAGGCTGTGGCGGCACTCAAACAGCGCAAGTAGCCCGTCTGTAAACCTCTGCGGGGGGCGATCGACTTTTGGGAAATTTAGCCGATCGATCTTAAAGTTTTGTGTCTAAATGTTTCGATCAATCGCCCGACGGTCGGTTTTTTTCCCCAACAGAGCCCAAACAGCGAGGGAAACTCAAAAGGTCGTGTTTTGCGATCGCCCTCCCGTGCTTAGATCGAAATAGGGGTTTTAGCCGGACAAACCCACACTCTATCTGACAAATCTGCTATTCTCGCTTTCATGACAGTAATACCGCACCGCGCTAATCTCTTGCAAGACCGCAATCAACTGCATCAGTTTCTGTTAAATTGCCAGCAGTCTTTAACCGAGAAAGAACGCACAAAAATAGTTAGTATTTCTCAGGAAATTTATCCCCTCGATCCGCTAGCTGTACTGCAAGAGATTTCCGAACCTTGTCAACGGCACTTTTACTTTGAAAAAAGAGACCCCATTGTCGGCAAAAGTTTTGCAATTGCCGCCCTTGATTCGGCAATCCATCTCACCGTAGCAGGAACAGATCGATTTGTGGCAGCTCAAAACTTTATTCGTTCAACACTTGCCAATACAATTACCATTGGTGCGGAACGCTTGCCATTTAGCGGGCCTCACTTTTTTTGTAGCTTTGCTTTTTTTGATGAGAACATTGCTGCTAATTCTTACTTTCCGCCCGCCACCATATTTTTACCAAAATGGCAAATTACCAGACAGAAAGATAGCTGCATTCTCGTCGCAAATGCCATCATAGAAAAACATCAAAACGTTAAAAACATTGCGGAAAATATTTGGCAAACCTTTGATAAAATTGAATCTCGCAAATACCATAAACTAACTACTGCGATCGACAGTTCGATATCTTTGAAACAAATCCCCGTCAATGATGCTAATCAATTCAAAGCATCAGTCAAGTCTGCTTTAGAATTGATCGCATCTAAATATTTTAGTAAAATTGTTTTATCTCAAGCAATTAATGTGATTGCTCAAACCCCTTTCAGTTTAATAGATTCATTAAACAACTTGCGCCTCAGCTATCCAGATTGCTATGTATTTTCAACCAGTAACGGCAAAGGACAAAATTTTATCGGTGCTAGTCCAGAACGCTTAATTAGCATTCACAACAATCAGTTATTAACAGATGCTTTAGCAGGTTCAGCACCGAGGGGAAAAACTGAGGCGGGAGATGCGAAATTAGCCCAGGGATTGCTAGAAAGCGAGAAAGATATTCGCGAACATCAAGTCGTGATTGACTTTATTGTCGATCGCCTGTCTAAACTCGGCATAACTCCCAAATTTTCCCCAGTGCCCAGACTGCTGCAACTATCAAACATTCAGCATTTGTGGACACCCATCACAGCTCAAATTCCCCCTGATATTCATTTATTAAAGATTTTAGCTCAACTGCATCCAACCCCAGCGGTAGCGGGCGTGCCGAGAGATATTGCCCTCGAACAAATTCGCCGCTGCGAAAGCTGCGATCGCTCTTTGTACGCAGCACCCCTCGGCTGGATCGATCGCAGCGGCAACGGCGAATTTGCTGTGGGAATTCGATCGGCTTTAATCGACGGCGATCGGGCTATACTCTATGCTGGTGCCGGTATTGTGGCGGGTTCGGAACCGGAAAAAGAACTAGCAGAAATTCAGCTCAAATTACAACCACTTTTAAATGCTTTAGTTTAATTCAGCTAATGTGCAGAATGTAGAGTTGTCTGGCTAATTGATTGAGTCTGTGTTAATGTTTAATTTTCACCTCCTCAAAATGTTCTACTATGGGAAAAGGATCGTAAAAATGGTGAAGCATTCTTTTCCACTCTTGATATTCAGCGGAATTCCTAAATCTAATTGTATGAGCTTCTAAATTTTCCCATCTCACCAATAATAGATATTTTCCTTGAACTTCTGTGCAGCGATGAAGTTCATGAGATAAATATCCATCTATAGACGCTATCAGACTGGATGCTTCTGTAAAAGCTATCTCAAAATCACCCTCACAGCCAGATTTTACATTAAGCACAACCGCCTCAAGAATCATAAAAATGTATCCTGACAATTATTTGGGTATAATATCCTAGCACAATACAGAGTTGAGCTACTCAAATTTAGCAATGCCAATAGATTTTCGCAACACAAATACCGTCTGGGCTTCCGTATTAGCAGAAACTTTGCAGCGGTTGGGATTAACTACAGCCGTGATTTGTCCCGGTTCGCGATCGGCACCGCTAACAATAGCCTTTGCCCAGAACAAAAAAATAGAAACTATTCCCATACTCGACGAACGTTCAGCCAGCTTTTTTGCATTAGGAATCGCCAAAAAATCCGGTTTACCAACCGCACTAATTTGCACATCGGGAACCGCCGCAGCCAACTTTTATCCTGCGATCATAGAAGCCAGAGAAAGTCGAATTTCCCTGCTAATCTTCACCGCCGATCGACCTCCAGAATTGCGGGACTGTCACGCCGGACAAGCGATCGACCAAGTTAAAATATACGGCAATTATCCGAACTGGCAAGCCGAATTAGCGATACCTTCGGCGTCCAGAGGAATGCTAGACTATCTGCGGCAGACGATCGTGTATGCTTGGGAACGATCGCAATTTCCAACACCAGGCCCCGTCCACCTCAACATCCCCTTTCGCGACCCACTTATACCCATTCCAGACATTGCTGTAGAAGCTTTAGAAACACAATTCAATCCCGAAGATTTCTTTGCAGGATTAGAACCCATTTTCGCCGGAGAAAGCTCTACCCCCCCCAGCCCGCCCTTGTTAAGGGGGGGAGAAGAAAGTACCATGCAACAATGGCACAAGTGCAGCAAAGGGATTATTATTGCAGGCGTTGCACAGCCTCAATTTGCCGAAAAATACTGTAGTGCGATCGGCCAAATTTCCAAATCCTTAAACTGGCCAGTTTTAGCAGAAGGACTATCCCCAGTCAGAAACTACGCCCAACTCAACCCCCATCTCATTTCCACCTACGATTTAATCCTGCGAAACCGCGAACTAGCAGATAAATTAACCCCAGAAATCGCCATTCAAATCGGAGACTTACCCACAAGCAAAGAACTGCGAAACTGGCTAGAAAAAACCCAACCCAAACGCTACATAATCGACCCCAGCCACCACAACTTCGATCCCCTACACGGCCAAACAATTCACCTGCGAACCTCCATAGAAAATCTCGCAACTATATTAACTCAAGTCCCCCCCCTGCTTAAGGAGGAGTCCTCTCAAGTCCCCCCCCTTAGCAAGGGGGGGTTAGGGGGGGTTCTAGCCCCTGCAACCCCTGCTATTTCCCCTCAAATCCCCCCCCTAAACAAGAGCGAATCAACTCAAATCCCCCCCCTAAACAAGGACAAATCAAGTCAAGTCCCCCCCCTTAGCAAGGGGGGGTTAGGGGGGGTTCAAACCTCTCCCTCAAACGAATACCTCCAACTTTGGCGCAACACCGAAATCCAAGTCAGACAAACAATAGACCAAAAACTATCAGCAATTAACAACATAATCGAGCCTAAAGTTTCCTGGCTGCTTCCCCAATTTTTGCCACCGGGAACACCGATATTTATTGCCAACAGTATGCCCGTCAGAGATGTAGAGTTTTTCTGGAAGCCGAACAACTTAGAAATAAAACCTTTTGTCAATCGCGGCGCTAACGGTATAGACGGCACATTATCAACAGCTTTGGGAGTTGCTCACCGCAATCAAAGCAGCATCATGCTAACAGGCGATTTAACACTTTTGCACGATACAAACGGTTTTTTAATTAAAAATAAATTTGTTGGTCATCTGACAATCATATTAATTAATAACAACGGCGGGGGAATTTTTGAAATGTTGCCCGTTGCCAAATTTGACCCGCCCTTTGAAGAGTTTTTTGCCACGCCGCAGCAGATAAATTTTGCTCAGTTGTGTGCAACTTATGGCGTGGAACACGAGGTAATTGAGGATTGGGAACAGTTCAAAGAAAAATTAAATTTGCTGCCAAATAGCGGGATTCGCGTCTTAGAATTGCAAACAGACAGGCGTGCCGATGCTAAATGGCGGCAAGATCATCTAAGTAAATTTGCCAAAGGTTTGTAATTTCAGGAATGGCCACTGCGATTGGAGAAACCGGGTTTTTTGCGAGATGCTTCGTTGCAGCCCTAGAATCGGTAAAAAACCCGGTTTCTGACCACCTATGCGTCCACGACTAACTAATTTAGACTGCTGCTTGAGCTAGCAGCGGATCTAACTGTCCTTCTGCATCAAGTTTGTGAATATCATCACAACCGCCTACGTGTTGCTTATTAATGAAAATTTGGGGTACGCTGCGCCGTCCGTTAGCGCGATCGGCCATTGCTTTTCTAGCCGCTTCGTCGCCATCAATTTTGTATTCCGTGAAATTTACGCCTTTCCACCACAGCAAAGTTTTGGCGCGGATGCAGTAGGGACAGGTTTGCCAAGTATATATTTCCACATTGGCTTTGATGCGATCGGGCTTGCGGCCCAAGATGGGATTGAGAAAATCAAGCATTTTCAGTACGGGGCTAAGGGTGGAACTCATTTATAAATCATACCCAATGTATAAATTCCGCTGGTATGGGCGCATCTGCCAGAGGTGGGTTTTAAGCTGTCGGGCGATCGCCCTGTGACCCAAGTCACAACTTTACTCTACTCGGATCACTTGCTTTCACCCCTGACAATCACCTTCGCGGCCTCATTAATATCACCGATCTTTTGAGGAAACCAGAAGATGATAAATATATCGAATTCAACCGCACTGCCATGCACCCCGTACAACTCCTCCCCGGCGCTATCTCTGAAATCCTCGCTTCTGTAACCGATACAGGCGTTTTGACTCTGGCGGATCGCTACGGTTTGATGGCCGCCACCTTCGACGACTCTCTGAATGACGAAGACAGAGGCTGTGTCAACCGCTTGCTGCGGGCAGTGCTCAGAGGCCGAGTGAAAGTAGTCAACGAACTTTCAGCAGCATTCTAATCGGGATTTGAAGTTTTGTTCTGAAGGCAAGGTGAGTCAGCGGTAGATAAAAATAGTGGAAACTCAGGCAGGAGTGGAAACAGCGGTAATTTGAATTCGATATAAAGTTTTCTCCTCTAACTCAACAACGGTTTATTTGTCAAAGCAGCCTTTACAGGCTGCTTTTTTTTGATTTAATCGCGGATTTCGAGGTTGTACTGGCGGCAGAGGGCGATCAGTTTTTGTTGGAAGCGATCGCGCACACTGTCTGGAGACACAATGACGCAATCTTCGCCGTAACGGAATACCTCCCGAATCAGCCAAAAGGGATTAGAGACGCGCCGCACAACTTGTCGCACCTTGGTTTTTCCCTCTCCTAAGACTTCATCCTGAATATCCTTGTCCACTCTGCGTTCATAGGCTTTGATCAGTCCGCCCCGAAAGTGTAAGTACACTACTAGATAATCTAAGCCTTCGCACCGCCAGTGTCCACTTATAGGGACGATCGCTTTGATGTTGTCGAAGCGCAGACAGCGGTTGTGGATGAGTTCGGCAAAGTCGGGATTTTTGATGTCATCAGTCTCTTCGCACCAGATGTTGAGGTAAAAGCGTTTTTCTTCAAAAGACACCTCGGCGTATCGCACGGTGTACTCTAAGTCCTCTCCTTGGTTATTGCGGTAGAGGAGGTGAAATGGCTGTTGAGCCTTCCTGAGCTGATCCACGCGGGGACGCCATCCCTCGCTGGGTTGACTAACCAGTTGCAGAATTGATTGACGCAGGGGAGCATCAAGGTTGCCCCGATCTAACATTAATGCTGCCAGGACTTCTGCGTCTCGAAGGTGGCCTGAATCAACAAGGAGTTTAGCAGCTTGCTGTAAGGCTGCGACTTCGGTGGAGTTGAGGGTGAAGGGTTCACCAACTTCTAACTTGTGCTGGGCGATCGCGACCAATAACCCCGATACGCTGGGACTTTTGCCCCATTTGATACCGAGGCGAAGGGCGATCGCCTCTAGCTGCTCTTTGGTTCCGGCAGGAATTGACAGTGTAATTGTATCTTTTTTGCGGGACATTAAATTAAATGCACTTACATACTTGACAGGTTGGGTTTTAAATGTAAATATAATCTTAGTGCAATTACAAATCTCATAGATAACAAATGTTGCTGTGCAAATTCTAGAGCCAACAAAAAAAGCCAGAGACTAGCTCCGGCTTTCAAGCCCTAATAGGTATTTGTGTGAAAGACAAGGTTATTGTCTCGATCGCGGTACTCTTTCAATTCCTGAAAGGCATTTGTGTATCTATCTTAGCGTGAAAGCGATCGATTGGTTCAAAAAAATTACTTTATCGCTGTACTAACCCAAAACATATGGTAGAGTAAAAAGCAAGCCAGACATAAAGCCAGCTCGCCCGTGTTTAAATTACTTAACTTTTAGAATAGAGCATGGCTGGTCTGGTTGTAAACCTACGCAAATACAACCATGACAGATAATCTTCCGAATCAAATGCTTCGGCTGATGTCCGATGGGCAATGGCATAGCGCCCATGAGCTAATCGAGAGTATTAGCCATCGGTTTTCAGCAACCATGCACATTCTGCGAAAGCAAGGCTATCAGTTTGAGAAACGTCGCCTGAGCGGACAACAGCACGAATACCGACTATTGCTGAACGTCAATAATAGGATGTAATGCTATTTTGTCAGGGGGTTTGAAGGAATTTTTCTCTTTCTACCCCTCTAAAGATAGAGTGCTAGAGACAAACTATTCTGACAACAGAAAATTGGCTGTCCTAGTCGTCGAATTTGTTTACCCTACAAAAGTTAACCATGCTACAAATTTCCCCAACGCTGACTGAACTTCAGGAAATTGCTTCACAACTTCCCGAACAAATTCCTTACCTCAAAATGCTCGTTCTTTTTGGTTCTCGTGCCAGAGGTGATACTCACGCAAAAAGTGATTGGGATTTTGCCGCACTTTACGATGAAAAGCTTAGGGAAGAATCTTGCAATAATCGAGGCTTTGCATGGTTTGAAGTTCCTGGAATTTTGGGTGAAGCTTTTAGCATTAACAGCGATGAAATTGATGTCGTTGAATTGAATCGCTGTTCCCCTCTGATTGCCAATTTTATTGCTCATGATGGCAAACTTATTTATGAACAAGAATCGGGTCAGTTCGAGCAATTTGTCAAAACTCATCTAATGAACGAGCTGGAATTGCAAGAACTGGAATGTCAACTTTATCAGAGTATTGATAATTTTCTCAAAGATTGGAGGTCGGTATGAGTATTCAGAAAACAGTAGTTTTAACCCGACTCAAATTTATTGGAGAGTATCTGCTCGAATTGAGACGTTTTGAATCGATGAGTCTGGAAAATTATCTAGCTAGCTTCGATTCAAAAATAATCTCAGAAAGAATAATGGAGTTGATCGTTCAGGCAGCAGTTGATATTAACGAGCATATTCTGACTCGTGGAATGAAGGTTAACTCGGATAGTAATCGAGAATCTTTTGTTAAGCTTGGAAGCTATGGAATTATTACACCTGAAGTTAGTGAAGAATTAGTAAAATCAGCAGGTCTGCGGAACATTTTGGCTCATCGGTACTTAGAGATAGATTATGTAATGTTATTTAATTCCGTTCAAGTTGCTTTAATCTATTATCCGATTTACATCGAGCAAGTTGCTGAATACATTTCTAGAAAGAACTGAAAAATAGCCATTAAAACTCAAGCAAATAGATCATAAAAATCAACAGATGAGGGCGAATTATGTCACTAAAAAGTCTGCTTTTTGACGAAGAACCTCAAACTTTAGACCACCGCTATTTTAGGGAAGTCCGTCCTCAACTTTACCAACTGCATACCAATCACGGACAGTATGGCACTCGCCAAGGACGCACCCTTGCCGAACACCTCGATTCGGCTTGTCAGTTCGTTTTAACGGTTAGCAAAATTGCCGGAGTTCCCGATGACAAACGCGCTTGTATTCTGGCCGCGACTGCCGTTCACGATTTGAATAAGCTGGCAGACGACGGACGCAATGTTAAGACGTTGGCACGCGATCGCCCTTTTTTGCTACAACAACTCGATCGCGCCTGCGTTGCCAAATTCGCCCAAACCGAGGCCGAACTCGAACTCGTCCGCCGCTTGATAGAACGCCATTCCGGCCACAGCGCCAGCGATGGAATGCGTTTTTTGCCTGAAGACCCCAACATCAAACGTTGGGCCGCGATGTTGATTGGGGGCGACTTATTTGACTTAGGCATTGAGGAAAATAAGCGCATTCGCAAAGTTGAAACCGAGTTAACCGTTGCCTTGGGTCGTCCTAGTCAGTTATTTAATGTCACTCTTTCCGAAGACCGAGGTTATTTAACTTCGCTGTTGCTGTCAGCTTGTGAAGAGGTTTTGCACGATCGCAATTTGCATACCCTCGCGATCGATCCCAACGGTCAAATTTTTGTCGGAGAAGCCTTTCCCGACGGCGATTTAAGCCCAATCATTGCTAAAAAATGGCAAAAAAAGATCGATCGCGTCTTTAGCAGCAACGTCGAACAACTCGTGAACGCCACCAAAGACGGCATCAAAATCGACCCGCAAGCCATCCAACAAAATCCCGAAGCAACTTTAGACGAAGTAGATAAGTTACTGCTAAAAAAAGCCAGCGGTTACAAAGTCGAAAAAGTCGCCAAGGATATTGAAAAATATGGCGGAGATGCTGGAGAAAATGCCGTTATCGCAGCCGCTGCTGTCGGCTTGCATCCAGTTTCCAATGCCGATGAATTTGCTATTTCTGAAGGACTAAAAACCGCTTACCTCAGCTATCGGGCCGCCGAACTCAGCCCCAAGGAGGTTTGGGATCGAATTGCAACGCAAGTCGGATTATCCCCAGAACAGCGGGCGGCACTGGAACCCTTTAACGCGCAGTACGGACGCTGTTTGTTTGCTGCAAAATCCATCAAGGGCGATCGCGAACAGAAGCTAGAAAAGGTATTTGCAGCCTTAGAAGACTCATTTCAACTGCGCGGCAAAGCCGAAGAGGTAGACGTATCTGAAGAATTAGTAAATGCCGTTCGGCAACTGCTCAACTTTTCCACACCAGCCAATTGGCAAGGCTTTAATGAACTCACAGCCTACATTGAAGCTAACCCGCGCCAGCGCTGTTCCTTGGGGACGACATCGCTACAAATCGGCGAATTGAGTTCCCCGAAAATGCCACCGGGAACCAAAGTCCAAGCTTTTTCCAATCGTCTTCCCGGCGGCATGATTGCTGAACCCAAACGGCGGGCAGATAACTTATCGGCATTGGGTTATCAGTTGATGGCAGTTGGTGCAAATTTCCCTAATTCTGTCAAACAAGACCCGCTATATCTTCACTTTGCCCTGCCAAAAGGATCGAGTATTGAACTGAGAACAATTTGGCAAAATTTTCTGAGAAATACCGCCGCCCAGAATGAAGATGGGACAGTAACAGTTGACGAAATTAAACTTTACCGCGCAAACGAAATGGTTTTTCAATCCAACAAAATGGTTGGGTTGGCACTGCCAAAACGTCCTGAATTTATCAACTCAACGGTGACAATTCCCGTGCTGTGGGGAGAAGTTAATAACTCCGTGGCGTTGCTGAAATCGCTCAGATTGGCGTTGGAAATGAGTTTGGTATTTGACGGTTTTCCCTTTGTTTTGGGTGCAAATTTGGAAGTCGAACCAACTTGGGATTTTTTCGGAAAAGTTGAGGGAATTCCGTCATCTTTGCAGCCACTATTAGGCAGCGGCCAGTATCGGCGAAACGGTCATTTATCCGAGGAAGAACGGCGCACTGCCGTCACGGCAGAGCAAGTTTTAGAACGGCTACGCTGTATCGGAAAACTAGCTATTTCGGTGGCAAGTATTCAGAAAAAAGATGACTGTTTGTATGACTTGGCGCGGGCGGCAAATCGTCCGCTGAGTTTCTATTACGTCCTGCTGCGATGGCTGTTGCGGGAACAAGATGACCCCAATTTGGAGGCAATTTGGTCTCGGATAAAAGAACCTTTGAATACTTTACTGAGGAGTCTCATGTCAGAAGAACACGATCGCGTTTCTAGCTATCTCAAGCAAGCGGCACACATTGCACAAGTTGCAAATTTGTGTGGTCGTTCCTCTCGCCGCACTGCCCAAACTGAACCGTTTTCAGCATTTATCAAAGCTGTGCGATCGCGAAAATCTCATATGGATTGGGACACGGTATTTGCCGCCCTAGTGCAGCAATATCACAACCGTCTCGATCGCATTCGAGAACACGGAGTTGGTAGACCCAAACACGAACAAATTAAGCAGTTTTATCAAGCTTTACAACAACTATTTGAGCAGGTTTATCACTCGCGTTCTGAACGACTGCTAACTGATAGTAAAACCCTTGAAGCTGCGTACTTGTTCTTTTTTAAAGAAGCGGGTCAAGAACTTAAGCCTAAAACCGAATCGGAATCAACATCTGCAAACAACTAGGAGAATACAAAATGTCGATCGCAAAATTGCAACCATTCCTCGCACCTAGCTACGAAAACTTCCCCAAAGGCCGCACCATTGGGATTGTTGTCCTTCGTACCACGCAATCGGAAACTATTTTTCGGACAGAGGGGACGGGGGAATCCATGTGCAGCGAATATGTGCAAGCTGGCATTGAAGATACCGAATCAATTCCTCGGCTGGTGATGACAAAACGCAAACAAGTTGCACCGGAAAGGCGCAAAGGACGAGAGTTTTTGCGATCGCACAATCTTCTCTATACTGCCAAAAACGATGCAATTTGTGCTCTCAATACCAATGCGCCTTGTGAAATGTGCGTTGATTGCTTCCTCTACGGCTTCGCAGCGGGGGGAGAAGGGGCGCAAAAAAGCCGGGTGTGGACAGAGGATGCGTTTAGCGTGTTGCATTCGACGGAACTAATTGCCGATCGCACCATCAATGCTATCTTTGAAACCGGAACTATGCGCGATGAAAAGGGTAACGCTTCGACGGCCCTCAACACCAGCGAATACATCAAACCTGGGGTTCACTTCCTCGATATTCTCACCCTCAAAGATGTCACCGCTGACGAACTGCGCTACACTCTCGGCAACATTTTATTAACCAGTCGTTACGGTGCTGTTTCCAGCCGCGTCGGACGCATGGACAATCAAATTCTCGGTGTATTTGGTGGTATTGCTGAACTGCCGAGTTCTCTGGAATTAGTACAAGGGGTTTATGACAAGCTGAAAGCCCAAAATACCGCCCTAGAACATCCTTTAAAAACCGCATCTTTAGTAGATGCAACTCAGGAAATAATCGGCAGTTGGACAAATAAACGAGGCATTTCGATGCAGCTTTCCCCAGCAGAACTTGATGCGCTGGTTGCCGATGTCGATCGACATTGGTCGCTACCGGAACAAGAAACATTCCTCAAACGCTTGGATGAATCCTACGCACCTTGGCGCAAAGTGAAAACTGAAAACAAGACCAAAGGGCGAGGTAAAAAATCGGAGGAATCATAAATCTTGTCCCTGTGTCGGGGCGGGTTTACAAATATCCTCAATTTAAAGGATAGGGGTGAACTCGCCCGTACAGGATTTGCGTTTATTTAATTGTGTGAATTAATCTCTACCATGCCGCAATCAGAACTTTATCGGGCTTCTTCCGCTTCCGTAATTACCTATCAAACCGCACACTTAGTCGAACTTTGGTGCGCCGAACCCGTGTTTTTTGCCTCGCGGGAATTGTCCGATACTTACTATACCGAAGGGGCGATCGGCAATTATGCACTAGCCTATGCTTTAGGTTGGGCGCGATCGCCCTATCGTCTCACCGGACAAGACACCAGCAGACCTCGGTATATAGAAGATTTAACGCCCCTCTCCGGTAATAGCTACATCCTCCCCGCATGGCCGGCTGACGGCACTTTATCTTTCAGATTTGAGCGGTTTAACGCCCTTTCTGACTCCTATTGGTATGCCATGACCAACAACCGAGTAGCAACGGCGCGGGAAGATTTACCCCTCAGTAGAACGGGGAAAAAACCCAGTACCTATCGCCCTAGCAACTTCCCCCAAACCGGGCGATTGCGAGTAATTGAACGGGGAAATCGGTTTCAGACATTAGTATTTGGCGATCGCCAATTGCCCGAATACATTCGCGTCGGCAAATTTACCAGCAAAGTCCGCGTTGAAATCGTTAAAAAACTCGATATTATTCAACTTCCGGTTGGCGATTACCGCTGCAATACTTATCTCAGCGCCGCCGACTTACCTGCAAATATCGAACTCCTTGCTTTCGACTTAATTTCGATACCGCCCGCATCGTTATTGAAAAATCTTTCTTTTCACGGTGAAGCGCTGCAAGTCGGTGATTTCATTCTCCCAGCTAACCTTGAATTCTGTGGTGGAAATAACAATGGATAATCTGAAAATTAAACTCGAACCAGCCAGCATTTCTGCCTGTCCCCAATTGCCTAAACAACTGGAATTTATGGGACAAGCCTTGCAGCATCAAGTCGATGTTTATGAAGCGTCCGAAAATAATAATATCATTCTCGACCTCGCACCGACGGGAACGGGAAAAACCAAAGCCGGATTGAGTGTTTTGCTACACAACTCTCAGCGCAATGCTATCTATATCGCCCCCACAAATGCCTTAATTGACCAGCAAACTGAAGCCGCCGAAAAATTTGTTCGGGATGCGAGTTTACCTCATATCGTAAAAGCTGCTTCTGCTACACAAGTCAATTCCTGGCCCGACCATCGCGTTGGGAAACGTTCTGGCGAGAAAATCTATAACGTTTTGCGCGAACCGGCAACTATTTTTCCCGAATGCGGTGGCGGTAGACCAATTTTGCTAGTGACAAACCCGGATATTTTCTACTACGCTGCATTTTTTCAATACAATCCACTGGATCGCGGAAATATCGCTAGTGAATTTTACAGCAGTTTCTCGACTGTAATTTTCGATGAATTTCATCTTTACGATGCCAAACAATTAGTTAGCTTGTTTTTCTATCTCGCTTTATCGAAAGAGTTTGGCTACTTTCAGCACAAGCGAAAAATTGTTCTGTTGACGGCAACGCCAGAACCGGCTTGCGAAGAAGCCTTAAATGTCTTAGGAAAAAATGGGGTAAAAATTGCTCGAATCGATGGCAAAAGTCAAATTAGTTATCTACGTCCTTCTCAAACTGAAGTCAACCTAGAAATTCGCAAGCAGGTTGATAAAGAAACTACTATCGCAGAAATTGTGCAAGAAGTTCTGCGGCGACTCAGAGAAAATCCTGACCAAAATGGGGCAGTAATTCTTGATGCCAAAGATACCCTAGGCCGCATTTCTGATCGATTGCGCGATCGCGGATTTGCCGATTTCTGCGGGCGGATTACGGGGGATACACCGAAGGAAAAACGTGCGCTGGCTGCCCAAAAACAAGTGATTCTAGCTACCAGTACCGTCGATGTGGGCTTCAACTTTGATCGGGAGAAAGAAACACCCCGGCAAAATCTCGATTGGTTGATTTTTTCCACGCGCGATCGCTTTTCATTTTGGCAGCGCATCGGGCGTGTCGGAAGGGTTTTAGGGAGAACGCAAACCGAAATTCCTTCTGAGGCGATCGCCTATTTGCCCGATCGCGCTTGGGAACAAGGCATCGAACAACTTGACTGTAGCGGTGGACGCAAAGCCCTGACGGAAATGTTAGAAAGTCTAGACTGCATGAAGCGTCCCTTTCTCGACATTTACTGGCGTTCCGAAGCCTTTTTAGAAATTGCCAAACCCTTACTGGAACTGGAAAATTTTCTGGAAAATTTGCCGGAAGCAAGTTTAGTTATGCAGCTTTATCAAACCATGCAAATAGTGTTGGGAGGTAAACGAGACTGGAATTCTTATCGGCGGCGGATGAAGGTATTGCAAGGTGCAGAAAATGTGGCAAAGTCTACTATCAAACAAATTCAAAAGGAGTGGCAATACATTAAAGGTGGTCAAAACTGCGTCAAGAGTTTTATGCAAGCAAATTATCCTGAAGATTGGGAAGAAATTGATTCTGGAAGAAGTGCGATAGAATTAATTGAGGAAAAAATTCGCAAAAACCAAAAACTCGCCGAAGAGTTGAAAGAATACGCGACAATTCTCAAAGCCAGTTATGCACCACTTTTCAAATTTCGAGAAAGTTTGTTTGAAAATGTCAAAATTTACGACCCCCACCATTTTTTACTTGATGAAGTCGGCGAAACCAATCTCGATCCCATTCACCTGCTGAGATTTTTTGAATTTGCCTCCGATGAAAATGGGATTGTGCTTACCCATCGCGCCGCCCAAACCTACGGACTCAAATTTGCCTTGCAAGTTGCAGATTTAGAAGATTTTGCGAACAACTATCTCTGCAAACTTTATGCTTTTAAGAATTGTACGATCGAACGGATGATCGACAACTGCGTCCGTCCCACAGCGTTAATTTCCCAGCTTACACCGCCCTTAATGCCTGGTGTCATTGTCCGAGAACATCGCAAAAATCGCTGGGCAATTCTCAAACTCAGAAAACAAGGAATCGAATGCTATCCGATTACGGTCAAAGATAGCTTTACTAACGAACAAGAATATACCTTTTTTCCAAGTTTATCCGGCATTTTGGCGATCGCCTCCGCTGGCATCACCTTAAAATGTCCTGACAATCAAGAATTTTGGGTAGTTTAAATTATGCCACACAGCCTAGTCCTCAACATCCTTCCCCTGGCCCCAATTCCCCCCGGATACCTCACCGGAAGACACCTGCACGCCCTCTTCCTCACCCTCGTGAGCTCCGTTGACAAAAAACTCGGCGATCGCCTCCACGATGCCGCCGCCCAAAAATCCTTCACCCTCAGCCCTTTGCAAACTAAAAAATGCCCTTTCAAAAAACACCATTTCCTGCAATGGGAACACACAGAACCGATTCCAGAACACACCCTTTGTTGGTGGCGGATTACTCTGCTTGATGACACTTTATTTGGCAAGTTAACTCAGCTTTGGCTGAATCTCAATCCCTCAAAGCCGTGGCACCTTGGCCCCGCCGATTTGATGATTACTAAGATTCTCGGAACGCCCCAAGTAGATCAGCCTTGGGCTAATGCTTGCGATTACTCTCAATTGTACGATCGCGCTTCCGAAACTAATCGTTTAATTGCCTTCAGTTTTGCCACTCCTACTACCTTTCGACAGGGCAAATTCGATTCGGTGATTCCTACTAGAGACTGCGTTTTTAACAGTCTCCTCAGTCGCTGGAATAAGTACAGCCCGATCGCAATTCCCGATCTTTCCTTCGATGCACTTTTTTCGACCTTTGTCAATATCCGCAGTGAAAAATTGACTAACTATCAAAGCGATTTTGTCGGCATGGTTGGGGAGGTTAGTTATCGGATTTTGGGAGATGTGGAGCCCTTAGTGATTAAGCAAATTAATGCTTTGGCTGATTTTGCTGTTTACTGCGGGGTGGGGAGGAAAACTCCGATGGGGATGGGAATGACTAGGCGAATAGTTGTTAAAAAAGTTCTTGATAACTGAACGTAAAACCCATAGTCCGCCAGGGGTTGAAACCCCTGCCTAATAGCTAAAGTCCTCTGAAGAGGACTGCAAGAATGAATGATTAAATTACTGCTTCAGTCGGTTTCAACCTTTGCGCTTACTGTTACCGATAAGCTCAAAATCTCATCAATGATTAAATTACTTCCTCAGTCGGTTTCAACCGGTAAGTTCATCTTGGGGCTTAGACGCTCCCGTCAATGATTAAATTACTTCTTCAGTCGGTTTCAACCGACTTTAGCTATGAGACAGGGGTTTCAACCCCTGGCGGAATGGGGCATCACTAATTAATTCCAATTACTAATTTCCTACAAACCATCAAAATTATGAATGATTTTGATTACATTTCGATCGCAACTCTCAACCAGTATTCTTACTGTCCTCACCGCTGCTGGCGAATGTCTTGTGCTGGAGAATTCACCGATAATCAGTATACCATAGAAGGGACAAGTTTGCACGATCGCGTTCACACGATGGGCGAAATTAACCGGAATGAAACTTGGCAGGTGCGGGCGATTTGGCTGAAATCCGAGCGCTATAAACTGATTGGTAAATCGGATTTGATTGAGTCGGCTGAGGGTGAGATTTACCCCGTGGAATACAAGCGGGGACGGAAGGGGGAATGGGATAATGATGAGTTGCAAGTTTGCGCTCAAGCGCTTTGTTTAGAGGAGATGACGGGGAAAACTATTGCGACTGGATATGTGTATTACGCGCAATCGCATCAGCGGCAATTAGTGGAGATTTCTGAGCAATTGAGACAGGATGCGATCGCCACTATTGAAAAAGTCGGTGCTCTTTGGCGATCGGGAAATATCCCTTTACCAGTTTACACCGCTCGGTGTACGGGATGCAGTCTATTTCCCCAATGCCTGCCCCAAGCTGCGGCCAAAGTCAACCGCTATCAAGAAGCAAGTTAACCTGCAAATAGGAGATTTCACAATGGGAACAGTTTACATTACTCAAGAAGATGCTTTTATTGGCAAAGTCGATGAACGTCTGACGGTTAAAGCTGACAAAAAAAATCTGTTGGACGTGCCATTAATTAAGATTGATGGGGTTGTTGCATTGGGACGCGCTACAGTTTCGCCGGCTGTGGTTGTGGAACTTTTGGAACGTCACATTCCTTTAAGTTTTTTGACGCTAAACGGACGTTATTTGGGGAGGTTGGAACCGGAAATGACGAAAAATATTTTTGTGCGAAAAGCTCAGTGGCAAGCGGCTGGGGAATCGGAAAAATCCGTGCATTTAGTGAGAGGCTTTGTACGGGGAAAACTCAAGAATTACCGCAATACTTTGTTAGAATGTCAGCGCAAATATTCTCCCCAGGATTTTGAAAAACCCATTGCCCAATTGAAACAAGTCATCGCGTCTATTGAGAAAACTTCGAGTATTAATTCTCTGCGAGGATTAGAGGGGGCGGGTAGTGCGACTTATTTTGGCTGCTTCAATCAACTGATTCGCGTGCCAGATTTTAGCTTTGAAGTTCGCCGCCGCCGTCCGCCTACTGACCCGGTAAATTCTCTGTTAAGTTTGGGATATTCTCTGCTGCGGCACGATGTTCAAAGTGCGGTGAATATTGTGGGGTTCGATCCGTATTTGGGATATTTGCATTTTGAGCGCTATGGCCGTCCTTCGTTAGCGCTGGATTTGATGGAAGAATTTCGACCTTTGGTAGTTGATGCTGTAGTGTTGAAGGCGATTAATTTGCAGAAAGTTTCGCCTAATGATTTTACCGCAGAACCGTTGAGCGGGGCGGTTTCTTTAACAAAAGAAGCGCTGCACAATTTTTTGCGACTTTACGAAGAAAAGAAGCAGTCAAAGTTCAAGCATCCTGTGATGGGAAAGTTGTGTACTTATCAAGAAGCTTTTGAAATTCAAGGGCGGCTGATGGCTAAGTATTTGATGGGTGAAGTTGATAAGTATCCACCTCTGATTTTGAGATAGGGAGGCAATTAAGTTATGTTTGTTTTGGTTTGCTATGATATTTCTGAGGACAAGCGCCGCACTAAGATTCACAAGATTCTTAAGTCTTATGGGGAATGGAAGCAGTATTCGGTGTTTCATTGCGAGGTGACGGATACTCAGTATGCCCGGATGCGCCAACGTCTGAGTAAGGTGATTAAGTCGGAAGAAGACAGCATCCTGTTTCACTATTTGTGCGCTTGCTGTCAGGGCAAGATCGAGCGGATTGGCGGCCGGGCACCGATCGATACTACGATCTTTATGGTTTGATTTTGCGTCTGGCTGTAGGTGTTAAACTGAGGGGGTAAATTTTAATGGCTGAAAGCTTTACTAGGACTGGGTTTGCAGTGGTTTGTACCTCATGGGGGTCAGACGCAAATGCTGAAAGCTTTACTGGGAGAGAGTTTGAGGTCTATTTGATTTTTGCCCCCTTGACAGGACGATCGCTGAAACGGTATATTGATTGCAGTCAGACGCAACTGAACCTTGAAAACCTTATATTTCAAGCCTCCCAGACCCCGGCGGCCGAAAACAACCTAAAACCCTACCAGGGATTGAAACCACTACCTCTATGTTTGTGTTTGTTCCTGTTGAGCCGAAAACAACCTAAAACCCTACCAGGGATTGAAACAGGGATGTAGTGATTGTGAATTACGGGCGGGACGATCGGGCCGAAAACAACCTAAAACCCTACCAGGGATTGAAACTTGAATTTATTCCTGACTCGGTGCTTGCTACTGAAGGCCGAAAACAACCTAAAACCCTACCAGGGATTGAAACCGAGCAGCCCAAGGAGCCAGGCCGGCAGCAAAAGCCGAAAACAACCTAAAACCCTACCAGGGATTGAAACATATTAAATAGCCAGCTCTATCTTTAGGGCTATATTGCCGAAAACAACCTAAAACCCTACCAGGGATTGAAACAAGCTCTTAGATGAGCATCGCAGAAAAAAATAGCCGAAAACAACCTAAAACCCTACCAGGGATTGAAACACATCTGATCGCAGTGATAGCAGATAGTGATAGCAAGGCCGAAAACAACCTAAAACCCTACCAGGGATTGAAACTCCGTCATTCACTACGATAATTTCCAAATCAGCCGAAAACAACCTAAAACCCTACCAGGGATTGAAACTGGGTGTCGGCTCGCCAGTTGAATCTGTGTAATCATGGCCGAAAACAACCTAAAACCCTACCAGGGATTGAAACTGCAACAAAGTGGAGTGACAGCCGGGAGAGACCGGCCGAAAACAACCTAAAACCCTACCAGGGATTGAAACAGAAAAAGCTGAGTTAGAAACTAATAATTTACTTGCCGAAAACAACCTAAAACCCTACCAGGGATTGAAACTCTTACCTTTTAACCGAAGTAGAAGGTAAGCCAAGCCGAAAACAACCTAAAACCCTACCAGGGATTGAAACTTGTCAGTTTGAGGAGGAATTTGTCGCCAATAGAATGCCGAAAACAACCTAAAACCCTACCAGGGATTGAAACTCGAGAATCGCTTTACTAAAATTGCCACTGGCCGATGCCGAAAACAACCTAAAACCCTACCAGGGATTGAAACTCTTTAGAAGAAATTCCTTTCTCTAAAAAGTTCTCGCCGAAAACAACCTAAAACCCTACCAGGGATTGAAACAAAAGCTGGGATTTTCCACTGCCAGCTTGGCCCTTGCCGAAAACAACCTAAAACCCTACCAGGGATTGAAACAAAAAATCATAATGGGAATCACCGCTTACATAGGGCCGAAAACAACCTAAAACCCTACCAGGGATTGAAACCAAAGCACGAATTAGACCCTGATTGTTATTCTTTCTTGCCGAAAACAACCTAAAACCCTACCAGGGATTGAAACCTTTGTGAGATGGAGGACGAATATTTTCAAAATGGCCGAAAACAACCTAAAACCCTACCAGGGATTGAAACGAAGAAGCGCATCAACACGAAGTTTCAAATCAGCATAGCCGAAAACAACCTAAAACCCTACCAGGGATTGAAACAAGGCTTGGCGTTTGGCTAGTAGGAAATAATAATGCCGAAAACAACCTAAAACCCTACCAGGGATTGAAACTAATTTTTATTATTCATTAGCTAATAATAGTAATGCCGAAAACAACCTAAAACCCTACCAGGGATTGAAACGTGATACAAATGGCTGAAAGGTATACAGGGCAAGCCGAAAACAACCTAAAACCCTACCAGGGATTGAAACAACAGGCACCGCAAAATCAAAACTTTTACCAAAAAAGCCGAAAACAACCTAAAACCCTACCAGGGATTGAAACTTTTTTATGACTGATGAATGCCTTGATAAAGCCGAAAACAACCTAAAACCCTACCAGGGATTGAAACGGGTAAATTTTCAATACATCTGCGGGGAGGAAATGCCGAAAACAACCTAAAACCCTACCAGGGATTGAAACACAATTGCATCAATTTGATGTACAAAGCACATGCCGAAAACAACCTAAAACCCTACCAGGGATTGAAACTGAAGGTAAAGCCTTCACTGATGAGACTTCATCTGGCCGAAAACAACCTAAAACCCTACCAGGGATTGAAACAAAATCGATACCCGCGTAATCTAGCGCGAGTCTCTAGCCGAAAACAACCTAAAACCCTACCAGGGATTGAAACTATTAGCTAAGATTCCAGACGTTGATTTTGATGCGCCGAAAACAACCTAAAACCCTACCAGGGATTGAAACTTATCAAGCTGATAAATACAAGAGACTTCAAGTAGCAAAAGCCGAAAACAACCTAAAACCCTACCAGGGATTGAAACGCATCGGAAGTATAAGCAAACCAATATTCTTTACCAGCCGAAAACAACCTAAAACCCTACCAGGGATTGAAACATGGTAACTGGAAATCAGAAGCAGCAATTAAAACCGCCGAAAACAACCTAAAACCCTACCAGGGATTGAAACTCAGAACGTGTTACGGAAGGGGCACTTCAAAAAGCCGAAAACAACCTAAAACCCTACCAGGGATTGAAACATGTATTCATTTTTTAGTTAATTTCTAGATGGGTTTTGCCGAAAACAACCTAAAACCCTACCAGGGATTGAAACTTCACCATCAGGGCAAAGCAAGATTTGAGGATCGCCGAAAACAACCTAAAACCCTACCAGGGATTGAAACTCGGAATATTTTGCTCACTTTTGCCAAACTTACTCAGCCGAAAACAACCTAAAACCCTACCAGGGATTGAAACCTGCACCGGGTGCGGAAAAGAATTAAGTTGATAAAGCCGAAAACAACCTAAAACCCTACCAGGGATTGAAACCCTACCAGCCCCTACCAGCCGGACTATTGGGACAGCCGAAAACAACCTAAAACCCTACCAGGGATTGAAACGATCACATTGCCACGCTAGAAGGAAAAATTGCTAGCCGAAAACAACCTAAAACCCTACCAGGGATTGAAACGATCAAAAGTACAAATACCTGTGCTTTTACCACAAAGCCGAAAACAACCTAAAACCCTACCAGGGATTGAAACCCTCAAACTTTCCGGTGATGTCGCCATTGTCAGGCCGAAAACAACCTAAAACCCTACCAGGGATTGAAACCTAAATCTTTTGCGACTCGACTTGTGTTTTGCATCTGGCCGAAAACAACCTAAAACCCTACCAGGGATTGAAACAAGCATCGCTTGTTTATCAAGAATTGGGTGAGTTTGGCCGAAAACAACCTAAAACCCTACCAGGGATTGAAACAGGATTTGATATATCAATTGGCATTTTAGACTCGCCGAAAACAACCTAAAACCCTACCAGGGATTGAAACTTTCCCGGTCGTGGTTGCGATTGTGGGGGATTATTAGAATTGCCAGGCCGAAAACAACCTAAAACCCTACCAGGGATTGAAACCCCAGGCGCAGGCTGGCAATGAATTACTGATTTCGCCGAAAACAACCTAAAACCCTACCAGGGATTGAAACTGCGAGTGCCAGCCACACAGATAATCGAAATCTGCCGAAAACAACCTAAAACCCTACCAGGGATTGAAACGAGATGTTCGGCTTAATCATCAGTCACACCCGGCCGAAAACAACCTAAAACCCTACCAGGGATTGAAACATTACTGCACGGCAACAGGGAAGTGAAATAGAAGGCCGAAAACAACCTAAAACCCTACCAGGGATTGAAACTCTACTTTTTCCTCTATTTGTTGAGCGATAGACCGCCGAAAACAACCTAAAACCCTACCAGGGATTGAAACTTTTTGCTATGAATGTAGAGATTCAGGATTTAAGCCGAAAACAACCTAAAACCCTACCAGGGATTGAAACTTATAAGTTCAAGATTGTATTTGTGCATAGCAAGCCGAAAACAACCTAAAACCCTACCAGGGATTGAAACAGGTATCCCTAATAGAAGTCTGAGATACCTAACGCCGAAAACAACCTAAAACCCTACCAGGGATTGAAACCAGCCGGATTAGATATGGTGTTACCACCTTGTGCGCCGAAAACAACCTAAAACCCTACCAGGGATTGAAACGTCGCTGATACAGCGGCACCCGGCTATAAATGCTTTAAAATTGCCGAAAACAACCTAAAACCCTACCAGGGATTGAAACGCTATCATTGATTGCAAAAAGTGATATCACAAGTGATGCCGAAAACAACCTAAAACCCTACCAGGGATTGAAACAAGCTCCTTGATGAGCATCGCAGAAAAAGATAAGCCGAAAACAACCTAAAACCCTACCAGGGATTGAAACAGTAGTCGATGATGAAAGTCGAATAAAAAACCCGTGCCGAAAACAACCTAAAACCCTACCAGGGATTGAAACGCCATAATTTAGGTGCTAATTCACCGCTGCCAGTTTTGCCGAAAACAACCTAAAACCCTACCAGGGATTGAAACTTGCTCATTTGGATCGACTGAATTACTACGTGGCTCGGCCGAAAACAACCTAAAACCCTACCAGGGATTGAAACTTTGACAACTTGAACCATTCTTCAAACTCGTCATTGCCGAAAACAACCTAAAACCCTACCAGGGATTGAAACATAAACTAAGTTCATCGCCTTCTCCATGATTATGTGCCGAAAACAACCTAAAACCCTACCAGGGATTGAAACTTGACTACGCCTAAGCCAGAGGGAGGGGAGGAAGCCGAAAACAACCTAAAACCCTACCAGGGATTGAAACGCGGAATTATGGATGGACTAGATACCAGTTGGCAGGGCCGAAAACAACCTAAAACCCTACCAGGGATTGAAACTTTTTCCGATTACCCTCATTTAAAATGATGGAAGCCGAAAACAACCTAAAACCCTACCAGGGATTGAAACAAAAAATTGCAAGATGGCAACTCGTATCAAATAGATGCCGAAAACAACCTAAAACCCTACCAGGGATTGAAACTTGTTCGAGTAAAAATTGCGATGGCATGATATTGCCGAAAACAACCTAAAACCCTACCAGGGATTGAAACCCGCAATCACCCCAATACGGTACACAACGAGAATCGCCGAAAACAACCTAAAACCCTACCAGGGATTGAAACAATGCTGCTGTAAAATTATCTTCTGTAAAATACGCCGAAAACAACCTAAAACCCTACCAGGGATTGAAACCAGACCCACACGCCGGATTCAACTCTTGGCGTGAGCCGAAAACAACCTAAAACCCTACCAGGGATTGAAACCTGGACAATGATGCGCTATTTGGCATCACCCATGCTGAGCCGAAAACAACCTAAAACCCTACCAGGGATTGAAACCGATCGTCGGTAAAGCAATCTCAGCTTTGGGAGCAATTAGCCGAAAACAACCTAAAACCCTACCAGGGATTGAAACTTGACCACGGGTCGAAGAGTGCAACAGAGAGCAGCCGAAAACAACCTAAAACCCTACCAGGGATTGAAACGTTACTTTCAAATTTACTTTTCGGTATATATTAAGCCGAAAACAACCTAAAACCCTACCAGGGATTGAAACGGGCCCTGATACTGAATTAAGCGGCGTGTTCGCTCGCCGAAAACAACCTAAAACCCTACCAGGGATTGAAACGTGTAAGGCATAGCCACAGTAAAATATGAATTCGCCGAAAACAACCTAAAACCCTACCAGGGATTGAAACTCGTTGATAAAGATTGAATAATTGTGTCCAGGTAATGCCGAAAACAACCTAAAACCCTACCAGGGATTGAAACGATGACGGTACGAAAATTTGGGTACGTGGCGGAGCCGAAAACAACCTAAAACCCTATCAGGGATTGAAACATTGCCAGAAGCATTCAACTCCGAACCCCCCCAGCCGAAAACAACCTAAAACCCTATCAGGGATTGAAACATAGCGATTCTTATGTATTGACCACAAATTGCTTGAAAGAGTGCCGAAAACAACCTAAAACCCTATCAGGGATTGAAACCTCGCAGCTATCCATCTCCTTACTCATCTCCTTAACCTTAAACAAATTTACCTCCAGCACTCACAGCACAGGTGGTGCTCATGGATAATCTCACATTTGATAAAAGTGGTCGGATTCAGGAATTGATTCAAACAGCACGGTGTAGACTATTATATTTACCGCCATACTCTCCAGAGTTTAACAAAATTGAACAAAAAAGAGTCTTGGCTAAAAAATCAAATTCGTAAACAGCTTGATGAGTTTGATTGCTTACATTTTCGCGACCCTTGGATGTCTTGCGCCTGGGAGCATAACACCAGCGGTTGCTAAATGTGATTTCCCAGATTCTTCAGTTGACAAAACCTCAAAATTATGACCAATCAAACAACTTCTCCACTTTTACTCAGTCCCTTCAAAATCGGAGATTTACCCTTAAAAAACCGAGTAGTCATGGCACCCCTGACGAGAGCCAGAGCCGGTGAAGCGCGGATGCCCAACGCCTTGATGGCCAAGTATTACACTCAGCGAGCCTCCGCTGGTTTAATCATTACAGAAGCCACAGTGGTTTCTACTCAAGCTAATGGTTGGCTCAATACCCCCGGTATTTATTCAGACGAGCAAGGCGAAGCTTGGAAACAAATTGTGACTGCGGTTCATGCCCACCAAACGCCGATTTTCATGCAGCTTTGGCACTGCGGGCGGGCTTCCCACAGCAGTTTTCATCAAAACAATCAATTGCCAGTTGCAGCCTCTGCCATCAAAATAAACGGAGAAGGCATTCATACCCCTCTAGGCAAACAACCCTACGAAACTCCCCGTGCTCTAGAAACCGATGAAATCTCCCTGGTTGTAGAAGATTATCGCAAGGCGGCGGAACGAGCTAAGATGGCAGGTTTTGACGGTGTAGAAATTCACGCGGCAAACGGCTATCTCATTGACACATTCCTGCAAACCAAAACCAATCACCGCACTGATTCCTATGGCGGCACAGTAGAAAACCGTTACCGTTTTCTTAAGGAAATTGTAGAGGCAATTATCACAGTATTTTCCGCCAACCGAGTGGGAGTTAGGCTGTCTCCCAACGGTAATTTCAATGACATGGGTTCTCCCACTTATCGAGAAGATTTTCTGTATTTCGCGGAGCAGTTAAATGCCTATGATTTAGCTTACCTTCACTTGGTAGATGGTCTGGCTTTTGGCTTTCATGAATTGGGAACGCCGATGATGATAGGAGAGTTTCGCGATGTGTTTACAGGGCCGCTCATTGGCAACTGCGGATATACTCAAGAACAGGCTGAAACTGCCCTGAGCAGCAAACTTGCGGATTTAATTGCTTTTGGTCGGAATTTTATCAGCAATCCTGACTTGGTAGAGCGTTTTACTAATGCTTGGCCGCTCAATCCGCCTGCTGAAATGGGCGTCTGGTATTCTTTTGGGCCTGAAGGTTATATCGATTTCCCTACCTATCAGGAATCTCAAGCTATTTCTTAGTTGAGTTTTTAGGGGCGGGTTTATCAATAAATACCGAGTATGTGCATCATAGATACAGCATATTCCATGTATATGCGGTACACACAACCTTGTCGTAAGTAAGGTGCGTCGCCACCAGTCAATCTGCAAGTTTCATTAAACATGAGCAGCGACGCACCCTACATAACAATGTACCAACAATAGAGCTTTATAGTGTACTTCACGAACCTGGAATATGCTGTAATTGTCAACCCGCCCCTAATATCATGTCCGGTCAATTAACCATGATTCCTGTAGGGGCCCGTGAGCCAAGATATTGAATAGAAACGGGAAAATCTGTAAACCCGCCCCGGTCTTTAATCGCGATCAATCGATTGGACATGATATAAAAGATGTATGGTTGATTTATCCAAATAAGAGTCGAAGTTGGACTCATATTTAATTTTCATCGCCCGTTGAAAACGAGTATTTATTATTTGTAAAAACACTTCTTATGGCTCCTGCCTCCCGTCTCCTGCCTCCTGCCCCCTGCCTCGCAGTCTCGGGCCTCCAATTTCTAGCTTGGCTGCAAAAGTTAGAGGTTCCCAGTTGAGATCGAGAACGTTTCCCCATATCCTAATAACCATAGGGTACTTCAAAACATCCAAGCTGCTAGCTCAGGGTTTGAGTGCCTGAAAAAAATCCATAGCGGAAGCGCTTTTAACAAGATGGCACAAAATCACAAATCAACGGTTATCATTACCGGCGCTTCCTCCGGCGTCGGTTTGTACGGCGCGAAAGCTCTCGCAGACAAGGGATGGCACGTAGTCATGGCCTGTCGGGACGTGCGGAAAGCCGGAGATGCCGCGCGAGAGTTGGGTATACCTGAAGGCAGTTTCTCCATCATGGAGATTGACTTGGGCGATTTGGAGAGCGTGCGTAGGTTTGCTCGCGCATTTAAGGCCAGCGGCAGGTCTCTGGACGCTTTGGTGTGCAACGCGGCGATTTATATGCCTTTGATTAAGGAACCGCTGCGGAGCCCGGAGGGTTACGAGTTGACGATGACTACCAATCACCTGGGTCATTTCCTGCTGTGCAACCTGATGATGGAAAATATGAAGCCTTCCTATTATTCCGATGCGAGAATCGTGATTTTGGGAACCGTGACTCACAATCCAGACGAGTTGGGCGGGAAGATTCCGCCGCGCCCGGATTTAGGCAAGTTTGAGGGTTTTGAAGCGGGTTTCAAAGATCCGATTTCGATGGTTGATGGCAAGAAGTTTGAACCCGTCAAGGCTTACAAAGATAGCAAAGTTTGCAACGTGCTGACGATGCGGGAGTTGCACCGCCGCTTTCACGAATCCACGGGGATTACTTTCACTTCGCTGTATCCGGGATGCGTTGCGGATACGCCGCTTTTCCGCAACCACTATCCTTTGTTTCAGAAGCTGTTCCCGCTGTTTCAGAAGAATATCACCGGCGGTTACGTGTCGCAGGAGTTGGCGGGGGAAAGGCTGGCGATGGTGGTTGCTGATCCAGAATACAAGCAATCTGGGGCTTATTGGAGTTGGGGGAACCGCCAGAAAAAAGATGGTAAGTCTTTTGTACAGAAGGTTTCTCCCCAGGCCCGCGATGATGAAAAAGGCGAGCGGATGTGGGAGTTGAGCGCTAAGTTGGTGGGATTGACTGACGGGGCTCAAATGGGTGCTGCGGCTGGTGCGGGCCGGTCTGCATAATTCAGAGTTACAAATCCCCTTTATCAGGCTTGGCGGTTGAAACGGCGTCTACGCACAGGAGGTGGGTAGACGCTGACTCAATAATAAAGTCGGATTTGGGATGATGCACCAAAATCAAAGAAACCGGGTTTTTTAGTGGCTCTGCGGGTTGTAACTCACATCTTGCACTATTCTTAAGAACAGGCAAGATGCCTGTTCCACAAAAGATGAATTTTATTGTGGAACAGGCATCTTGCCTGTTCATAAAAAGATTATTGAGAATGGTGCAATATCTCAGTTGTAGCGCGTTTCTGGTTTACCCTGGCGTCCAGGACTCTTCTGGTCGCTGCATTACCATGAAAGCGTAGGTTTTGCAACTAAAAACATTTGGTTTTTTTTACTGTTTACGATCGACTTACAGGATATTTTTTCGGATAATCACCCGATTGAAGCGTAAGTCTTGGGAAATGAACAGCCGTCGATCGACCTTTTGGTTTGTAGCCGTCGCCGAAACTGTGGTCTGGGACGGCTGTTTCCTTTTTTGCTGTTAAGATTGATTTTTACTTGAGGGTGCTGACTTCCTGAAAATATTTTCCCCCACTTAAGCGAGATAATAATTATATCCTATGGCTGGTCCCTCACAAAAACTATTTTTACTCGCTGGAATTTTTGGGTTAGTTTTGTTGGCAAAACCAGCAAAAACATCCGCTAGCACAGTTGAAATTTTGACCTCAAATGTTGAGGATTTGGCAGCAGTTAGCAGCGCAGGCGACACTAATCTTGACAGTCGCGAAGACTTAGCCACCGCTGACGAGAAGACGCATTTACCCGCTGAATCAGAACACTCGGTGGCTGCGGAAACTCCCGACTTACCGCCGTCTGCGGCAAATTCAGTCGATGTGACATCTTACACCATTCTCAAGAACAGGCAAGATGCCTGTTCCACAACGAGTGAGTTTGATTGTGGGGTGGGCATCGTGCCCGCCGGTACAAGGCTGATTGACAATGGTGCAACATCTCAGCCCGTTAGCGAAGCCCTCGGAGAGGAGCGCACATTTAGCACAAAAACTCAAGAAACCGAGCTTTTTAACTCAGATCAAAAGCTAGAAGAAAGTATTGACCGAAAAAAAATTGAATTGGGTATCGATCGACCTTTGCAACTCAGTCAACTGCCCAACCCTATTCTGCCCAGAGAGCCGGAATTACCTGCACCAACAGCACCGGAACCTCCCCCGCCGTCTCCCCTCCAACCAACCCCGCTAACACCTGTTCCCGGCGATGATAGACCGGGGATTATAGGTACAATTAGGGTCGATCGCTTTGAATTTGAGGGCAACACAGCTTTTAGCGATCGCGAACTCGCAGAAGTTACGCAACAGTTTGCCGGCCGCGAAATCACCTTTGCCGAACTGATCGCAGCCGAAGCAGCCGTTACTCAAAAATATGTAGCCGCAGGATACATCAATTCCGGCGCTGTAATTCCCGCCAACCAAACCTTTCCGAGAGAAGGAGGTGTGGTGAAAATGCGGATTGTAGAAGGCGGATTAGATGAAATTGAGATTACTGGAAACAGGCGCTTAAATTCAAATTACGTGCGATCGCGCCTAGAACGCGCTACCAGACGGCCCCTCAACCGATCTCGCTTGCTGGAAGCCTTGCAAATGCTGCAACTCGACCCCTTAATTGGCAATATTTCCGCCGAATTGCAAGCCGGAAGCCGCCCGGAAAACAGCCGCTTAGAAGTGCGCGTCAAAGAAGCAGACAGCTTTAGCGCTGAAGTGTTCGCAGACAACAATCGATCGCCCAGCGTCGGCAGTTTTCGGCGCGGTATCCGCATCAATCAAGCAAATTTGCTCGGTTTGGGCGACGGATTAGAGGTATCTTATGCTAACACCGACGGCAGCAACGAATTCAACGGCAGCTACACCGTCCCCGTCAACGCGCGCAACGGCACGATTGGATTCGCTGCGAGTGCTGCTAGCACCAATATCATCGAGGAACCGTTTGATGCTGCTGAAATCGAGGGGAAATCCCGCACTTACGAGTTAACTTACCGCCAGCCGATTGTCGAAAAGCCCGATCGCACTTTGGCTTTGGGACTAAGTTTTTCGCGGCAAGAAAGCGATACATTCCTGTCGGGGGAACGATTTGCGCTTTCGGCGGGAGCAAATGAGCGCGGCGAAACGCGGGTTTCGGCTGTGCGGTTTTTTCAAGAATACGTGCAGCGGAGTTCCAGCCAAGTGTTCGCGGCGCGATCGCAGTTTTCCCTCGGCACTAATCTGTTCGGCGCTACTGCGAACGATAGTGGCCCTGACAGCAGCTTTCTGGCGTGGCGCGGACAAGCCCAGTACGTGCGGCTGCTAGCCCCAGAAACCTTGCTGATAGTGCGTTCAGACATTCAATTAGCCGATCGCCCGCTGCTTTCCCTCGAACAAATTGGGATCGGTGGCGTTCAAAGCGTGCGCGGATACCGCCAAGATTTGCTGTTAACTGATAGCGGTGCGATCGCGTCTGCTGAAGTGCGAATCCCGGTTTGGCGTGTCCCGGAAGTCCAAGGTTTGTTGCAAGTGGCTCCGTTTATCGATTTTGGGCTAGGGTGGAACCAGTCGGAGGAAAAGCCGAATCCTGACTCGGATAAACTGCTGGGTGCGGGTTTGGGGCTGATTTGGCAGATGGGCGATCGGTTGAATGTGCGTTTAGACTATGGTATTCCTTTGATAAATGCTCGATCGGGCGATCGAACTTTGCAGGAAAAAGGCTTATACTTTCGGATTAATTACTTTGCTTTCTAGCTAATTCTGTCGGCGATTAAAGTCGTCTAATCGCGACAGTCCTTAACCGAGGACTAAATATAGGTTAGCTAATATCAATTCCGGTTTCATTGGAATGATTAAACCGCAGAGGACACAGAGAACACAGAGTCAGAGAACAGAGAGATAAATAATTGCGATGCTACCGGATTTGATATAATTCCCTGCTCTCCTTCAATCTAAAATCTAAAATCTAAAATCTAGTTAACCAAAGAGGGCTTGTCTTATGGTTCAGACAAAAACTAAACTAACATTTGCAGATTTTCTCGAAAACTACCCAGAGGGATCGGGCATCTACGAACTTGTAAATGGAGAGATTGTCAAAGTGGAAGCAACCAGAGCTCATAAAAATGTGGCACGATTTCTTGTTAAGTCTTTCGACAGAGAAAGCGATCGCTTGGGACTTGACTATATCGTTGACAAAGATATAGTTTTGAGAACTGTCACAGCTTCAGGACAAGAACAAGGCAGAAATCCTGATGTTGGCGTGGTTAAGGCATCAGTATGGAACAGCAATGTACGTGGCTACGGAGCTCTTACCGAACCTATCCAATTAGCAGTAGAAGTTACCTCAACTAACTGGGAAGACGACTATGTGGATAAGCTAGATGAGTATCAAAGGCTCGGCATTTGTGAGTATTGGATTGTGGATTATTTAGCGATCGCTTCTAGGGCTTATCTAGGAAATCCCAAAATTCCCACAATTTTCGTTTACTCGTTGGAAAATGGCAGTTATTTAGTTCAAAGTTTTACAGGTAATGAGCGCATTATCTCTAAAACTTTTCCCGAACTAGAAATCACAGTCGAGCAACTTGTACTCAGCAGCCAAATTCAAAACATTTAGAGAAACGAGATGAGATTACCTCGATAAATTTTATCCTGGAAAGAGTGTTTTTATGCCTCCATTCCATTACTCTTTACTATTTTCACCATTCTCAAGAACAGGCAAGATGCCTGTTCCACAAAGAGTAGATTTTATTGTGGGGAATAGGGGTTGGGCATTTTGGCCGCCCGTAAGTTATTCCCTACTGTTTGTTTTCTTATTGCTATTTCCCTCGAAAACCTTTGCCCAAATCATTCCCGATAATACCCTGGGCCCGGAAAGTTCCCGCACAGTTCCCGATACTATCAATAACTTACCCTCAGATAGAATCACTGGCGGTGCAATTCGCGGCGTTAACCTATTTCACAGCTTGCGCGAATTTAACATCCGTGAAGGGCGGGGAGCTTATTTTGAAAATCCCAAGGGAATTTCTAATATTTTCACCCGCGTTACGGGCCCAAACTCTTCAAATATTTTAGGAACTCTGGGAGTTTTAGGCAACGGTAACTTATTTTTAATTAACCCAAAAGGAATTATATTCGGGCCGAATGCGCGGTTAGATTTGCGCGGTTCGTTTATTGGTTCAACGGCTGATAGTATTGTGTTTAATAACGGCTTTGAATTCAGCAGCACCAACCCGCAAACATCCCCGCTATTAACCGTTAATATTCCCGTGGGTTTAAGATTTAGAGAGAATTCCGGTGCAATTGTCAATCAATCGACGGCGATAGAAAAGGTAAACCTGCCAGCCTCTGCTGTGCCAATTCCGATTAGCGATCGAGTTGGTTTAGCAGTAGAACCAGGTCAAACTTTAGCACTCATTGGCGGCGACATCCAACTCCAAGGCGGCAATTTAACGGCCAGCGGCGGACAAATTTTACTCGGTAGCGCAGCGAGTCCAGGTTTAGTTAATTTTGCAATGACAGCGGGAGAAAATGAAAATTTAACTTTAAATTATGACAATATTCAAAACTTCGGCAATATTCAAATAGCCGATGGAACACTTATTAACACCAGCGGAATTGGGGGTGGCAGAGTAGAGTTAAAAGGTGGAAATGTCGCCCTCAGCGGTGCGCGGATTTATGCGCTGACTTTGGGAAATATTGATGGTAGAGGTATCGATATCAGCGCCCAAAATTTGCGAGTGCAAAACGGCACGCAATTTTCTACCCTGACTCTCGGAGATGGTGCAGGAGGTAATATCAACTTGCGCGCTGCTGATTCTGTAGAAATGAGCGGGCTGGGAGTTGATGGCTATCAACAAGTTGTAATTAAGTATCTGGTATCGGGAACCGCAGACCCCTTTGACCCGCTATTTGTGCTGTTTAATGCTAGTGCTGGTGCTGGTTCGGGGGGGAATATTACGATCGACACTGGCCGCCTGCTCTTCAACAATGGCGTAGTAGGTAGCGGTATCACTTTTGGCGGTGGAAGGGGCGGGAATTTAATCATTCGCGCCAATACTTTTGAGATGGTGGGTTCTGGAATTAACAACGGGACGGCTAAAGAAAGTACCGGTGCGGGAGGAAGTATTAGTGTTGATGTCAATCGATTAATTATGCGCGACGGTTCTCTTCTGGGTACCACCAGCTACAGCAGTGGCCCGTCGGGGAATATCAACATTAAAGCTGCTGAATCAGTAGAATTGTCTAACACCGGCCCGAGAACTGTTGTGTCAACTGGAATCAGCACGCTGAGTATCGGTTCTAACGGAAGGGCGGGGAATATTAACGTTGATACGAAGCGGTTGACTCTCTCTGATGGTTCTGCTTTTACTTTAGGAACGGGTGTTTTAATTGGCAGGTTTTTGTTTTCTCAGGAGGGCGGGCCTGCGGGAAATTTAACTGTTAGGGCTAGTGAATCAGTAGAAATTTCTGGTATTTCTCAAGTTTTGACCAGCGGAATTCAGAATGCTAGCGCGCTGACTTCTGGAACTTTGAGTTCGAGTCGGGGCGGGGATATTCGGATTGATACGCCCAGCCTGACTGTGCGGGATGGGGGGATAGTTTCTACGAGTTCTTTGGGCTCTGGAGATGTGGGGAATATTACTGTTAATGCCGATCGCATTTCAGTCAGCGGCAGCGGAAATAATGGTTTGTTTGTCAGTACAATTGATGCTTCCGTGGGCAAGATATTTGGTACTAATCCTAATGCTACAGCAAATGCCGGTTCGTTGAATCTGAATGCCGATCGACTAATTGTCAGAGATGGAGCTACAGTGACAGTGCAGGCTACGGGAACCGGACGCGCTGGTAATATCAATATTGTCGCAAATTCGATCGCTCTTGATAACAAAGCGAGTATTGACGGTACGACTGTATCCGGTACTGGAGCAAATATTAACCTGCAAGCGCGAGACATCCAATTGCGCCGCAACAGCCAAATTACCACCGATGCAGGCACTTCTGACGGCGGCAATATCAACATCAACAGCAACATTCTTGTCGCCCTCCCGCAAGAAAACAGCGACATCACAGCCAACGCCCGCACAGCAGGCGGCGGCCGCGTCAATATCAATGTCCCCAATGTTTTCGGCTTTACAGCAGCGAGTCGCGAACAAGTCAGAAACAGATTGGGGATCAGTGACGCCGAATTTGCAGCGTTGCAAGTAAGTCCTACATCTCTGCTTAATAGCAGCGACATCGCCGCGATTTCCCAAAGTGGTGGCCCGGCGTTGCAAGGAGCCGTAACATTTAGTTCTGTTGGAGTTAATCCTGTTCAAGGTTTAGTGGAACTGCAGCAAAATGTGGTCAATCCGGCTGCGTTAATTGCGGCAAATCCCTGCATCCAAGGGGCCGACAACGAGTTTACTGTGACTGGTCGGGGGGGAGTGCCACCGAGTCCTAATGAAGTTCTCAGCAGCGCTCCCTCGCCGTTTCCGTGGGTGGAACCAGCGGTAGGTGAAAGTCAGCAAGTAGAAAGCCAAAGAACAGCCATAGAAATTCGGCCAAGAGAAATTATGCCCGCTCAAGGTTGGGTAATGGACGATCGAGGACAAGTGACGCTGGTAGCCTATAATGCTGGTGGTGTTGCATCTCTTCGCAGTCCGAAACCGACGGGTGTTTGCGTACCTCAATAAGTAATCTTCACGTTTTAGCTAATCCCTCGCTATTTTTATAATATTAAATTAACCAGACTTCAAAGATGCAGCGCCAATCTTCCGCCCTATTTTTTGCATTTTTACTGCTGTTTCCTTTCCCCGCCGTCGCTCAAATTGTCCCCGATAATAGCTTGGGAACAGAAAGTTCGCGCACAGTTCCCGACACGATTAATAACTTACCATCGGACAGAATAGAAGGCGGTGCAACTCGCGGAGTAAATTTATTTCATAGTTTCCAAGAATTTAACATCCGTGAAGGGCGGGGAGCCTATTTTGCCAGTCCTAACGGGATTGCCAACATCTTCACCCGCGTTACTGGTGGCAACCCTTCTAATATTTTAGGAACTCTGGGAGTTTTGGGAAACAGTAACTTGTTTTTAATTAACCCCAAAGGAATTGTCTTTGGCCCCAATGCTCGGTTAGATTTGCGCGGCTCATTTATTGGATCTACTGGTAGCGGCGTTCTCTTTGATAATGGGTTTGAATTTAGTGCAGCTAATTCTAATGCAGTGCCATTGTTAGCGATTAATATTCCTGTGGGTTTAAGATTTAGAGAAAATCCCGGCACAATTGTTAACTCTTCCCAAGCAATCGGCCCCACACCAACCTTACCGCCCTTGCCCGTAGAAATTCCTGTTTCTAACAAACTTGGTTTAGCAGTAGACCCCGGCCAAACTTTAGCATTAATTGGCGGAGACATTCAACTACAAGGAGGAAATTTAACAGCTTATACCGGACAAATCCTTCTGGGAAGTGTGAAAAGTCCAGGTTTAGTACAATTTGAGCCAACAGCTTTAGGTCTGAATTTAAACTACGGAAATATTCAGAACTTCGGCAATATAGAAATGAACGGTGCATTTATAAACACCAGCGGATTAGGTGGTGGAAAAATTGACATCAAAGGTGGAAATGTTACCGTCAGTAGTTCGGGAATTTATAGCCTAACATTGGGAAATATTGATGGTAGAGGCATTGACATCAATGCTCAAAACTTGCGAGTAGATAGAGGGTCACAAATTTTCACCCCGACAGTGGGAGATGGGAAGGGGAGCAATATCAACATCAACGCTACTGAGTCAGTAGAAATTATTGGGTTGGGAACTGAAGGCTATCAGCGGTTTTACAGCCAATTTCTGGCATCAGGAACGCTCAATCCTTTTGACCCGCAAATTCTTCTAATCACTGGTACTGTTGGCAAGGGAGCCGCCGGAGACATTAACATTGACACCGGACGGCTGCTGCTGCGCGATGGGGTAGTGGGCGGTACCGGCACCCTGGGTGCAGGAAATGGCGGAAATCTGAATATCCGTGTTCACACCGTTGATGTCGTCAGTTCTGCGATCAATAACGGCACAACGACGGAAAGTACCGGCTCTGGCGGAAGCATAACTGTTGACGCACAACGGTTGATCCTGCGCGATGGCTCCAATCTCGTCAGTATTAGCCGCAATGATGGAGCATCGGGGAATATCGCGATTAAAGCGAATGAATCTGTAGAATTGTCGGGGAGCCTCCCTGGAAATGGGGCACAAACTGTACTCGGCACGAACTCTTTCGATGGGAATGGGAAAGCCGGGGATATTACGATCGACACTAAGCGGCTGAGTGTTTCTAATGGAGCTGCAATTACTTTATCGACTGGTGCGATTATTGGTGAAAACGTGTTTTCTACCAGTGGGGGGGCTGGAGGAAATTTAACTGTGAGAGCTTCAGAGTCTATAGAAGTGAGCGGCGTGTCTGGAGTTTTGGGGAGTGCGAGCTTCGCACCAAGTGCTCTGGCTACTCAAAGTACAAGCTCTGGGAGGGGTGGAGATATCCGCCTCTCTACGCCCATGCTCACTCTAAGAAATGGAGGTATTATTACTGCGGCTTCTTTGGGTGCAGCAGATGCGGGAGATATTACAGTTAATGCCGATCGCACAGAAGTCCAAGGCAGTGGGAATAGCGGTCAGTTCAGCAGTAGAATTGAGGCTTCGGCTGGCCGGGCGCTGAATTTTGTCAATCCCAATGCTACGGCAAATGCGGGTTCGTTGAATCTGAATGCCGATCGATTGATTCTCCGGGATAGTGCAGTAGTTAATGTTCAGTCTTTAGGCACGGGAAGGGCTGGCAATATTAACATTGTAGCTAACTCAATTGCCTTGGATAATAAAGCTAGTATTGACGGTACAACTGACTCTGGCGGGGGGGGAAATATTAATATCAGGGCGCAAGATGTACAGTTGCGGCGCGGTAGCCGAATTACAACAGATGCAGGTATTTCTGAGGGCGGTAATATCAGAATTGACAGCGATATTTTGGTAGCTTTACCGCGAGAGAATAGTGATGTTACTGCTAATGCTCGCACAGCTAGGGGCGGTCAAGTTACGGTCAATGTACCAAATATATTTGGTTTTACAGCAATTAACCGCGAACAAGCTATAAGTAGTTTAGGACTGACTGATGCTGAATTTGCGGCCTTACAAGTAAATCCAACTTCTCTAATTTCTACCAGCGACATCGCCGCGATTTCCCAAAGTGGTGGCCCGGCGTTGCAAGGAGCCGTAACATTTAGTTCTGTTGGAGTTGATCCTGTTCAAGGTTTAGTGGAACTGCCGCAAAATGTGGCCAATCCGGCTGCGTTAATTGCCGCAAATCCCTGCACGCAAGGGGCCGAGAGCGCATTTACAGTCACTGGAAAAGGAGGAGTGCCACCCAGTCCCAATGATGTTCTCAGCAGCAATTATAGCCAGTTTAATTGGGTGGAACCAGCGGTAGGTGTAAGTCAGCAAGTAGAAAGCCAAAGACCATCCATAGAAATGCGGCCAACAGAAATTATTCCCGCTCAAGGTTGGGTAATAGATGAGCAAGGAAAAGTAACGCTGGTAGCGTATAATTCAAGTAATGGTGCATCTCTTCGCAGTCCGAAACGGACGGGTGTTTGCGTACCTCAATAGGTACTCTTCAGTTTTTAGCTAACCCGTCGGTATTTTCCTAAGAGTAAATTAACAGGAATTAAAAGATGCCCCGCCAATCTTCCGCCCTATTTTTTGCATTTTTACTGCTGTTTCCTATCCCCGCCGTCGCCCAAATCATCCCCGATAGCAGCTTGGGTGCAGAAAGTTCGCGCACAGTTCCCGACACGATTAATAACTTACCCTCAGATAGAATAGAAGGCGGTGCAACTCGCGGCGTTAACCTATTTCACAGTTTACGCGAATTTAACATCCGTGAGGGGCGGGGAGCATATTTTGCCAATCCCAGCGGAATTGCCAACATCTTCACCCGCGTTACTGGTGGCAACCCTTCTAATATTTTAGGAACTCTGGGAGTTTTGGGAAACGGCAATTTATTCTTAATTAACCCCAAAGGGATTGTCTTTGGCCCCAATGCTCGGTTAGATTTGCGAGGCTCATTTATCGGTTCTACTGGTAGCGGCGTTCTCTTTGATAATGGGTTTGAATTTAGTGCAGCTAATTCTAATGCAGTGCCATTGTTAGCGATTAATATTCCTGTGGGTTTAAGCTTTAGAGAAAATCCTGGCACAATTGTCAACTCTTCCAGTGTTACCCAAGTTATTGAAGGCACAACAATCCCCGTAGGTTTAGCAGTTCCTCCCGGTCAAACCTTAGCAATGGTGGGAGGAGATTTAATTTTTAACAATGGTTTTGCCAGCGCTTTTAGTGGCAACATTCAATTAGGAAGTGTGGCAAGTCCGGGTGTAGTAAGCTTTAGCATCACGCCCATAGGATTAGGTTTAGATTATACAAATGTTGCCAATTTTGGCAACATTGAATTATCAGGTTTATCGGCGGTGACAGCTAGCGGGCCAGGGGGAGGCGCGATCGCACTCCGGGGAGGAAATGTGACATTGCGCGATCGATCGAGCCTAGTCTCCGATACCTTGGGAAACATTGACGGCCGCGGCATCAATATCGAAGCAGTGCGCTTTAGCCTATTAGATCGAGCCTTTGTCGGCTCCAGCACTAGCGGTAGCGGAGCCGGAGGCCCGATCAATGTCCGAACCGCCGAGAATATAGAACTCAAGGGAATAGGATTTGAGAACTTTCGGCGACGGATTCTCGATCCTGGTGCAGCACAAGAGCCGCCAGATGTCGCCTCCCGCGAAAGCAGCATCATTACCGGAACCCTCGGTGCCGGCAGAGCCGGGGATATCGCGCTCGACACCAAACGATTAACTATCCGAGACGGATCGGCAATACTCAACCCTACACTCGGTACGGGAGACGGCTCTGGTGTGACAATTAGAGCCTCTGAATCGGTAGAAATCAACGCCTCCGGGCTGTTCACCACAACTTTTAACAGCGGAAATGCAGGCAGTATCGCTATCGAAACCGGTCAACTGAGTGTCACCGACGGAGCCATTATCTCGCCCTCGACTTTTGGTGCCGGGAACAGCGGAAATCTGAGCGTGAGAGCTTCTGACTCGGTAATAGTAGCGAGAGAGCGATCGGATAGCCCCCTGAGTACGGCTCTAGCAGCTAACAGTATTGGCGGCACGGGAAGGGCAGGAAACATTGAAATTAACACCCGCTCCCTGCGCGTCGAAGCAGGGGCTAGCATCACTTCTTCGAGCGGGGTGAGAACTGCAGAGCAGGTGATTCCTGCGGGGGGGCCCGGCGGAAACATCACCGTCAACGCTTCAGACTCGGTGGAAGTGATCGGCACCGCACCGGGCGAAATTCCTTCCCGAAGTCTAATCGCTGCGGGAACGGCTGGGGGCGGCAAAGGCGGTGATGTGACGTTGAATGCCAGACGGTTGATTGTCCGAGACGGAGGAGCTATCGGAGCCTCAACTTTGGGTGAGGGACAAGGGGGAAATGTGACTGTCGCTGCTTCGGAATCGGTGGAAATAGCCGGAACTACCAGAGACGGGATCTTTCCCAGCAGCATCGGCACAGCTTCGGGAGATTTGCTGTACCAGACTTTGTTGGGGCTGCAACCTCCATCTGGTGCGGCGGGAAGCTTGAGCATTGCGGCGGGCCGATTGAGTGTCCGAGACGGCGCAGCGGTTAGCGTCCAGAGTTATGGAACGGGGGAGGCTGGCAGCATCAATGTTGTCGCAGATTCGATCGCCCTCACCACCAAAGGCAGCATTGACGGCACGACTGTATCGGGTATCGGGGCTAATATTAACTTGCGATCGCGCGACATCCAATTGCGCCGGGGGAGCCGCATCACCACTGATGCGGGCGCTGCCGACGGCGGCAATATCAACATTAAAAGCGATATTCTGGTTACTCTTCCCAACGAAAATAGCGATATTACGGCTAATGCGCGATCGGCCCAAGGTGGGCGGGTTAATATTAATGTCCCCAATGTTTTCGGGTTTACATCAGTCACTCGCGAACAGGTTCGAGCGACTTTGGGATTAACAGATGCTCAATTTGCAGCGTTGCAAGTAAGTCCGACTTCTCTAAATCCTACCAGTGATATTGCGGCGATTTCCCAAAGTAGCGGCCCGGCTTTGCAAGGTACTGTAACATTTAGTGCTTCTGGAGTGAATCCGGCTCAAGGTTTAGTGGAACTGCCGCAAAATGTGGTCGATTCGGCTGCGTTAATTGCGGCAAATCCCTGCACGCAAGAGGCCGAGAGCGCATTTACCGTCACTGGGAAAGGAGGAGTGCCACCCAGTCCCAATGATGCCCTCAGCAGCAATTCTAGCCAGTTTAATTGGGTGGAAGAGGCAGGAAGTTCGGCAACGAATGTAGAGGGTTTAACCGATGTAACCGATCGAGGGAAGAAGAAGGAAGAAGGAGAAATCCCCGATCGCGAAGTTGTGCCGGCGCAAGGTTGGGTGGTGAATGCTCAAGGAGAAGTTATGCTTGTTGGATATAATCCGGGTAATGCTGCTGACTCTCGCAATCCTCGACCTAGTTCTGTTTGTGTGCCGCGTTGAAATTAGGTTTTTTTTACCGCAGATGTAGGCGGATTAACGCGGATTAACGCAGATCAAAAATAAGATGTATTTGGGTTAATCAGTAGGTGTGTCTGCGCTTGTAATTTTATTTTCTAACTATGAAGTTTACCCGATCGCTCCGACAAGTAATTCTGTTATTTGTGATTTCCTGTCTGCTAGCAATTGCGATTCCTCCTGGAATTGCTCAGGTTAATCCACCACAAGCGGTGCAGCTTGTTCGACAAGCTCGAACTCTGTACCAAGAGGAACGTTTTTCGGAAGCTGTACCTTTGTTGCAGCAAGCGGCGGCGCAGTTTGAGGCAAAAGGCGAAAATCTCGATCGCGCCACAGCTTTGAGCAATTTAGCTGCAACCTACGGGCAGTTGGCGCTTTGGGAAGAAGCAGAAAAAGCTGTAAATTCGAGTTTGTCGGCTGTGCGAACCCAAGCCAAAACTCCCGAACAGCAGCGGATTTTAGCTGAAACTCTCAACATTCAAGGACAGTTGCAACTTGAACGCGGGCAGACTCAAGATGCGATCGAGATTTGGACGCAAGCTGCTAAAATTTTCGAGCAAATTGATAGAAAGAACCAACTATTTCAAGTTCAAATTAATCAAAGTCGGGCTTGGGAAATTCTCGGACTTTACCCCAGGGCTTGCAAAATGCTGTTAGCTTCTTTCAAGCTGGAAAACCAAACTTGCGAAGTTTCCGCAGCGGGTTTGGAAACTTTGAAAAATGAATCGGTTTCTCTCGAACAAGTCCGGGCAATTCATGCTTTAGGGCGGGTACTGCGGGTTTTGGGACAACTGGAACGATCGCAGGATGTGCTGTCACTTGGACTCGAAGCAGCCCAAAAATTAGGTAGCCGGCCAGAGGAGGCTGCAATTTATCTTAATCTGGGCAATACGGTACGGGCTAAAAGCAATAAACCGGGTTTGACACCAGAACAGCGGGCGGATTGGGAACGCTTTGCCCTAGAGTATTATGGTCGATCGATCCAGGCGATCCCGAATCGATCGCCCCTACAAATTCAGGCAAAGTTAAATCAATTGAGTTTGTTAGTCGATCGCCAAGATTGGTCGGAAGCAGAGGCTTTGTGGCGTTCTCTCGAATCTCAAACCGATCAATTTGGCTCGAATCGCGCCGGACTTTACGCTCAAATTAATCTAGCTCAAAGCTTGATGAAATTAGCTCAGTCGCCTACGAAAACTGTGAGTTTAAGCGATATTGACACAATGCTCGATCGCTCTGTCGAACGAGCAAACAGTTTGGGCGATCGACGAATACAAGCTTATATTCTGGCAGCAAAAGGCAAACTATCGGAAATCCAACAGCAGTATCAGAAAGCAGAAAATCTCACAACAGAGGCTTTGACTTTAGCACCGGCTTTTCAATCTCCCGATATTGCTTACCAATTGTTTTGGCAACTGGGACGAATTCGGAAAGCTCAAGGAAATACAGAAGGGGCGATCGTTCAATATACTCAAGCTGTCAATATATTGTCTTCTCTGCGGGGCGATTTGGTAACAGTCAATCCCGAAGTGCAATTTTCGTTTCGAGAAAGTGCCGAACCGGTTTATCGGGAATTAGTCGGGCTGCTTTTGCAAGAGGAATCTCCCAGTCAACCTAAATTGAAACTGGCGCGCCAAACTGTGGAATCTTTGCAGTTGGCGGAATTGGACAACTTTTTTCGGGATGCTTGCGCTGATGCTAAACCAAAGTCGATCGAGGAAATCGATCCGACTGCGGCGGTGATTTATCCGATTATTTTGAGCGATCGTTTGGAGGTAATTTTGTCAATTCCCGGCAAACCCCTGCGCCGCTACGCTACGAAGAAGTCTCAAGCTGAGTTGGAAACTGCCTTCAGACAAGCCAAAAATCTCATCAGGCCTGCTGCTTTCCCCCGCAACAGGAGGCAACCCGTTGAACAGGTTTATGACTGGTTAATCCGCCCCGCAGAGGCGGATTTGACTGCCGCCGGGATTAAAACCCTGGTATTTGTGCTCGACGGTTATTTGCGGAATCTGCCGATGGCTGTGCTGCACGACGGTGAAAAGTTTTTGGTAGAAAAATACAGCATTGCTTTGGCGCCGGGATTGCAATTGCTGGCACCGAAACCGCTGAACAAAGTCAAGTTAAAAGTGCTCACCGCTGGCCTCTCGGAACCGCGTCAAGGCTTCTCGGCTTTGCCGGGGGTGAAGGAGGAAGTTCAGCAAATTGCAGCCGAGATGCCGGCGAGTTCGCTGCTGAATGAAGATTTTGTCAGCGGGCGATTGCACGATCGAATTAAAGCGGTGTCTTACCCGATCGTCCATTTGGCAACTCACGGTCAGTTTAGCTCGAATGCAGCGGATACTTTTATTGTGACTTGGGATCAGAAAGTGAATGTTAAGGAGTTCGATCGACTGCTGCGAGCCCGCACTGGGGAGAGACAACAGCCGATCGAACTTTTGGTTTTGAGTGCTTGCGAAACTGCTTCGGGGGATAACCGGGCGGCTTTGGGTTTGGCGGGGGCGGCAATTCGATCGGGTGCGCGCAGCACCGCCGCCACCCTTTGGCAAGTCAACGACGAATCTACAGCTATCTTTATGACTGAGTTTTACAAGCAACTGGCTTCTTCTAAAACCAGCAAAGCTGAAGCCCTCCGCAACGCTCAATTAACGCTGCTGAAAAACCCAGACTATCAAAATCCCTATTTCTGGGCGCCTTTCGTGCTAGTGGGGAATTGGCAGTAATTTAAGATCGGGCATCGGGCATGGGGCATCGGGCATCTGACAATTTTAGATTTTAGATTTTAGATTTTAGATTGCTCAGGGCATTGGGCATCGGCGGGCGGTGGACAACAGTCAACAGTCAACAGTCAACTGTCAACTGACAACTGACAACTGACAATTGACAACTGACTCCAATGCAGTTGGTTTTTTGTTAAAGTTTGTAAACTGTTAAAAGTGCTTTCTGCATCTAATATTTTTTCGAGGAGTCCCATGAAGCAACTTTTGATTGCTGAACGCTTTTGCCTAATTGCCCACGTTTTTTCAATGGCTTTTGGATTGGCAGGGTTGCTGCTGATTTTACCCCGTCCCGAATTGGTGATGAATTTGCCACCAGCAGGGCAAACGCTATTCCAGTGGGGGATGGCTGGGGGTGGAGTAGTTTATATCATCTTTGGTGCAGCAGCAGTTGCTCTCTATTCCTTGCGGACGTTGGGTTGGGGTGCAACTCTGGCCTTTTTAGTGCCTTCTGTGTTTTTGTCCTTGAGTAGCGAGTTGTTGGGAACGAGTACGGGTTTTCCCTTCGGCCACTACCACTATTTAAGCGGTTTGGGCTACAAAATTGCAGGGCTGGTTCCGTTTACAATCCCCCTCTCGTGGTTTTATTTGGGACTGGTTTCATACATAATTGCTCGCGCTGGAGTAGGTGGCGGTAAAGGTGAACTCAACTGGGTGCGCCAAATAGGGGCGATCGCCCTTGGTGCTTTGCTGCTAACAGCTTGGGATTTTGTACTAGATCCGGCGATGAGTCAAACTGCTGTGCCTTTTTGGGAGTTTGAGGAACTTGGGGCTTTCTTTGGAATGCCTTACCGCAATTTGGCTGGTTGGATGGGTACGGGGGCGCTATTTATGTCTGTAGCAGCTTTCTTGTGGAAAAAAACACCGATTAAATTAGAGCGATCGGAATTGGGTTTGCCCTTAATTGTTTATTTGGTAAACTTTGCTTTCGGAGCAATTATCACTGTAGTTTCCTTGGATTCTCGGTTCTGGTTCCCGACATCGCTAGCGGTGCTTCTGGGTGTAGTTCCGGCGATCGCGTTATGCTGGATCGCTAAACCCGCAACAGGTGACGTAACCGAAACAATGCCGTCTTTGGATACATCTGTTATCACGGCCCAAATTCCACCTCAGCCCGTGGGCGTTTTGCGTAAGTGAGTTGCTAGCGAGCAACCCCGGCTGATTTAGCAAAAATTTACACTAAATTTTGAGCTAGTTTAAAAACCCGGTTTCTACAAGAAACCGGGTTTTTCAATGGCGATTTTTTCATGCCCAATTCCTGTAATATGTTTGAGGCAAAAATTTTATTAAATTTTTAAATTGACACCAACCGTAATTCCCAATTCTTCAATTGAAAATCTAAAATCTAAAATCTAAAATCTAAAATCCCATGATCGCCCCTCACCTGTTCCCCCAATCGCTGACAAGTATCATCGCTGTCGCACTCCTGCTGCTGCAATTGCCCGCCGCCGCCCTTCTGATGTCGCGTTTGATTAAAGGCCCATCGCGCATCCCGCCCCTGGAACCGGATTCGCCGACGCTGGATTTGTTGGGTAGTTGTACTGCGGTAGTACCGACTTTGAACGAAGCCGATCGAATTTCGCCTTGTTTGGAAGGATTAACCAGCCAAAGTTACGAACTCCGAGAAGCGATTGTGGTTGACAGCTATTCGGTAGACGGAACCGGAGATTTAGTCAAAGCTGCAGCACAAAAAGACCCCCGGTTTCGCTTGATTAACGACGATCCGCTGCCGGCGGGTTGGGTAGGGCGTCCGTGGGCGCTGAATGCGGGTTTTTTGGCAAGTTCCGAGAAGTGCGAGTGGATTTTGGGGATAGATGCGGATACTGTGCCGCATCCGGGTTTGATTGCGAGTTTACTCAAAACGGCGAAAGCTGGAAATTATGATTTGATTTCGCTGTCGCCGCAGTTTATCCTCAAGTATCCGGGGGAGTTGTGGCTGCAACCGGCTTTGTTAATGACTTTGGTTTATCGGTTCGGGCCGACGGGGACTGGCGGGGATGTGCCGGAACGGGTGATGGCGAACGGTCAGTGTTTTCTCTGTAAGCGCGAGGTTTTGGTGGCATTGGGGGGCTATGAGGTCGCGAGGGGTTCGTTTTGCGATGATGTGACTCTGGCTCGCTATGCTGCTGCTAAGGGCTTTAAGGTGGGCTTTTTGGATGGGGCTAAGGTGTTGAAGGTGCGGATGTATGAGGGGGCGATCGAGACTTGGAATGAATGGGGTCGATCGCTCGATTTGAAAGATGCTGCTTCGGGGGGTCAAATCTGGGGCGATTTGTGGCTGTTGCTGGCGGTTCAAGGTTTGCCGGTGCCGATTGTGTTGTGCTATTTGCTGTTTGGTTCGCTGCCGCAGGTTGGTGTATTTCCGCACTTTTGGCTGTTGGGATTGAATGTATTTTTGGTTGCAGTGCGATCGGCTTTGTGTTTGGCGATCGCGCCTTCCTACGATACAACTGGGGCATCGGGTAAATGGCTGTTTTGGCTGTCACCTTTGGCCGATCCGTTGGCGTTTTTGCGAATTCTAATTTCTGCTTTAAATCAGCCTACTCAGTGGCGCGGCAGAAAGTATGAATAATCGTTAAATTTTTGCTAGAGCTTTTAAAATTGGTAGAAGTGCGATCGCCCTTTTCTTTCTTTCTTAAGTCAGCGGGGAATTAGCAGATATTATCAAATTCGTATTCACTCCAACGCTAACACCTAACTGCTCCCGGATATCGGCTTGTTCATTTTGCACGAGCGACATGATGTAGATGATACGGCAGTGCCCTTGGACTACCGCGATTAATTGTAGGGAAACGGCACAGTGCCGTCTCGAAAGCTGTGGGTAATATTAATTCCGATGCTACCTACCGGATTTGACTTGAGTCCTAAAGCCATTACCTACACCGCCACAGATAGTATCAGGAACTAACTGTCCAAACAGGGAGGCAAACGCCTCCCTGTGATGGCTTAGCGTATAGTATCTTCCCCAGCAATCTTACAAGAAAGAGCTACTATTAAGAGACGTTGGATTCAGATTATAAACCACTCCCAAGTAGTCATTCCCCGATTTTATCGCCGTTGATGCTACAGCAGTTGCACCATCTAAGATGACATTAACAGACTCAAAAGTTAATTGACTGAAAGTGACATCAATTAACTTGATTTTATCCTCGGAAGAGAAGTCAGTAATCACATCGGCTTGAGATAGTTCCGTAGCCGTATCTTGCAATACAAAGATATCATTCCCTGCGCCACCTGTGAGGATATCCAAACCGGAATCGCCATTCAGGAGATCGTTACCCCCACCGCCTGATAAAATATCATCTTGCTTACCACCGCGCAGGGTATCATCGCCATCACCACCTAGCAGGATATCGTTGTCATTATTCCCGCTAAGAAAATCGTTGCCAGTACCGCCCGCGATCGAATCTGAACCTTTGCCGCCAATTAGTTCGTCGTTACCTCCTCCACCTACTAAAGTATCTTCTCCTTGATTCCCAAAATAGGTGTTTGGGAAGTCTAATCCCCTCAAGGAATCGTTGCCGGCAAGGGCAAATACGCTTAAGCCTAATGCTGCTGCTGGGAAGCTGGTATCGTTGCCATCTGTTAGCAGGTAAACATCTCCTAATCGGGTGTTTTCTGGTAAACCCGATCGCACGTTACTTGATACCGATGGTTTTGGCATTGCGATCGCAATTTGTACTTCCGGTGTCGGTGTCGGTGTCGGTGTCGGTGTCGGTGTCGGTGTCGGTGTTGGTGTTGGTGTTGTGACTGGGGGTGTTGGTGTTGTGACTGGGGGTGTTGGTGTTGTGACTGGGGGTGTTGGTGTTGTGACTGGGGGTGTTGGCGTTGTGACTACAGGTGTTGGTGTTGGAGTTACAGGGTTATTACCACCATTCAAAATTTGTTCATCTAACGCCGTACCCGTGTTTTCTGCAACTAGAGAATCAAGTGTTTTTTGACCGGCACCAAATGCTTTAAAGTCTTCAGTAGTTGCACCTAAAGCAATTTTTTGGATTGCTGCTACTTGTTTTTGCAGTTGTGTAAGATCGGTATTAGTCGCGATCGCCTCTACAATCCGTTGATTGGATGCTGCGATTACCTGGGCTAGTGCTGGTGCCGCCACTGATATCTCTTGGGCGTTAAAATTAGGATCGATCGCCTTTACTTGATCGCCCACTTGGACGATTAAATCCGCCACTTGTTCGGGTTTGGTGAAATCTAAGGTTCCTGTTAGGATGCGATCGGCGATCGTACTAATTATTTGCTTGACAGCATCACCCATACTCAGATTGCTGGCACCTTCAATTAATCCTGCTGTTTGAGTGATCGAGTTTTGGGCTACCAGCATCGCAGTTAATACCGCTTTACCACCCGGTTGTTCCCCTAGGGTAGCGGCGATCGGATCCACATAATTAATCGGGATATCGCTAGGAATATCGAAAGCGCTAGTGACTTTTGCATCAGCTTCATTAACGGTTAAACCGCGATCGGCTAATTCAGCTACCATGCTAGTCAGTAAAGTAATTACTTCTGCATCGGGTGTCGCTTTGAGCGGAGTTTCTAGGGGTAAACCGGTACCGATGTCGGTGCCGCCAAAAGCAACTAAATTACCTTCACTGGCATCAAGTTTGCCGTTATTATTAGTGTCAAAAGTGTCCGAAGTAATATCAAAACTAAATGCGCCGTTACCGTCTGTTGTGCCTTTGGGTTCGTTCGGATCGGCGATGCCATTTTTGTTAGCATCAAAGAAGACATTCGCGCCGGCAATATAGTCGTCAATTACAAAACCACCAAAAGTAGAACTCTTGAAGCGGATTATTTCGCTAACATTGGCACCAGACGAATCCGTTCCTATTATCTTCATCCAGTAGTCAAATTTCTGCGGGCGAGTCTCGCCGATCTCAATTTTGCGAGTTGCGGAATTGAAAGTTAACCATGAGGGGAGAGGAATCTCAGGAAAACTTAACTCATTTACTGGCTGACGATAGCGACCGCCACTCCGATCGGTTTTCCATGTAAACGCCGACGAATTCAACGCCTTGAAATCTGCTAGGGCGATCGAATAATTAATGATGTCGCCCGGATCGGGGTCAGTATCGGTGTTTGCAGCCAAGGTAAACACATTGCCAGTTTGAGAAAAACCTAGCGATCCACTTTGCGAAAAGGCAGAAAGATTTACAACTGGGGGGTTGTTCTTATTCGTTGGCGTTACTGGTGTTGGTGTGGGAGTTACTGGTGTTGGCGTGGGAGTTACTGGGCTTGGCGTGGGAGTTACTGGTGTTGGCGTGGGAGTTAGGGGCGTTGGTGTTGGCGTTACTGGCGTTGGTGTTGGCGTGGGAGTTACTGGTGTTGGCGTGGGAGTTACTGGCGTTGGCGTGTTGAGCAGGATCGAGGCGCTGTCGCCGAAGTTGTTCGCCACAGCTAAGTCAGGTTTACCGTCGCCGTTGATGTCACCGATGCTGACGGATGTGGGGCTACGGCCAGTAGCGAAGGTGACTTGGGTGGCGAAGGTGGGGGTGGTGGCGAAGGTGGGGGTGGTGTTGAGCAGGATGGAAACGTTGTTGTTGCTAGAGTTTGCCACAGCTAAGTCAGGTTTCCCGTCGCCGTTGATGTCGCCGATGCTGACGGATGTGGGGCTACGGCCAGTAGCGAAGGTGACTTGGGTGGTGAAGGTGGGGGTGGTGGCTCCGGTGGGGGTGGTGTTGAGCAGGATGGAGGCGGTGTTGTCGCTAGAGTTTGCCACAGCTAAGTCAGGTTTCCCGTCGCCGTTGATGTCGCCGATGCTAAGGGATTCGGGGCGACGGCCAGTAGCGAAGTCTACTTTGGTGGCGAAGGTCGGGGTAGTAGCTCCGGTGGTGGTGGTATTGAGCAGGATGGAGGCGGTGTAGCTGAGGGAGTTCGCCACAGCTAGGTCAGGTTTCCCGTCACCGTTGATGTCGCCGATGCTGACGAAGACGGGGCGACTGCCAGTAGCGAAGGTGACTTGGGAGGCGAAGGTGGGGGTAGTGGCTCCTGTGGCGGTAGTGTTGAGCAGGATGGAGGCGTTGCTGTTGCCATTGTTCGCCACAGCTAAGTCAGGTTTCCCGTCGCCGTTGATGTCGCCGAGGCTAAGGGATTGGGCGCTAAAGCCAGCAGTGAAGTCTACTTTGGTCGCGAAGGTGGGGGTGGTGGCTCCCTTGATGGTGGTGTTGAGGAAGATGGAGGCGGTGTCACTGCCGCTGTCGAGGTACGCCACAGCTAAGTCAGGTTTGCCGTCGCCGTTGATATCACCGATGCTGACGGAGCTGGGCTTATTGCCAGTAGGGAAGGTGACTTGGGTGGCGAAAGTGGGGGTGGTGGCTCCGGTGGCAGTGGTATTGAGCAGGATGGAGATGGAGGTGGTGTCACCGCTAGAGTTGGCCACAACTAAGTCAGGTTTCCCGTCGCCGTTGATATCGCCGATGCTGACACTGTTGGGACCATCGCCAGTTGGGAAGTCTACCTTGGGGGCGAAGCTGAGCACGCCGCTGTAGGTTTTGAGGGTGGTTTCTGTCAGAGCAAGTTTGGGCTTTTGGGGCGATGGGGGGATGAGTTGCGGAATGTCCCAGGTGCCACCTAGTTTGCTGTTACCTGTAGGTTGAGAGTTAGCGGCGATGTTTGCGCCTGTGAGTTGGTTCAGTTGAGTCAGGAATTGGTGGCCGGATTTTTCGGCTGCGACGTTACAGCCATACAAGATGATGCTGGCGTTGGCAGTGAGGGCGTTTCGCCACTGTTGCAACTGTTGGCTGTAGTTTTCGATGTTGCTGCTGTTGAGTTCTGTCGTGCCTAAGTAAATCTTGCCGGGGCTACCGTGGGTGATGATGTGGAGGGTTTCGATGCCTTGATGCTGAGCGAGGAATGTGGTGATTTGCTCTAGGGCATCAGGCTGGTTTTCCAGGATGTAGGTGGCAGTGCCTGGTTTGATGCCTTGGGCTATGTAGTTGCTGTCTGGTACTGTGGGGTCAAGGATGACGATCGAGCTTGGCTGGTTGCTCATGCAAGCAACAAAGGGATTTTTTTTGTTAAGTTGAGTTAGGGTTTTCATCTGTTTTTGCATTAGGTAGAATTACTGGTTTTTGAGCTGCTAAAAGCGATCGCCCGATTTGAGTTGCGATGGCGGTATTTCTATCTGGTAGCGGATGACCCCCTAAACTTTTAATTGCTAGGAGCTTAGCAGGGTTCGATCGTACTGTCAGTGGTTGAGCTTCTCCTTTACAAAATCTTTATATGTTTCCGGGTTATTGTAAACAATTATAAAAAGTCGAAGTCGGGGCGAGTTTATGAGATTATTGATTTTAGGCAATTACGCTCAGTGATTCTATGAATAATGACGATCGCACAAATTTCAATACAGTCCAAGAACACGAGATTTTTGGCGATCGCGATTTGCCATCTTGGTTAACCCAACAACAAATCAGCCTCGCCTGCACTACCTATCAAACCAGCAGGTTAATGTTAATCGGTGCTGTGCCAGAAACGAACAGAATCTCGGCTTTTTGGCGAATATTCGATCGCGCAATGGGGCTTTTCTGCACGCCGGAACGCCTTTATTTAAGTTCCAAATATCAACTCTGGCAATTAGATAATGTCTTAGAATCCGGGAAATTATACCAAGGATACGATAAATTATATATACCAAGAATCGGTTATACTACAGGTGATATCGACATTCACGATATCGCTGTCGATAAAAATAATCAAATCATTTTTATTAGCACTTTGTTTAATTGTATCGCTACTTTGAGCGATCGCCACAGTTGCAAACCTCTCTGGAAACCAAGTTTTATCTCACAATATATCAACGAAGACCGCTGTCATCTCAACGGTTTAGCAATGGTAGAAGGAGAGGCGAAATATGTCACAGCGTCGAGTCAGTCGGATGTGGTGGATGGCTGGCGCGATCGCAGAAAAAATGGCGGTATAGTTATTGATATCGAATCTAATGATATTATCGTTACGGGATTGTCAATGCCCCACTCACCGCGCTGGTATCAAGATAAATTGTGGTTGCTGAATTCGGGGAGAGGGGAATTAGGATATGTGGATGTAGATACAGGGAAATTTGAGGCAATTACGTTTTGTCCGGGATATGTCCGAGGACTAGCATTTTGGCAAAATTGGGCAATTGTTGGACTCTCGAAACCTCGTGGAGGTGACAACACTTTTAGCGGTTTAGAATTGGATGAGCTGTTGGCAGCCAAGGATGCTGAGGCTCGCTGTGGTATGATGGTGATTGATTTGACTACTGGGGCGATCGTTCACTGGTTGCGGTTTGAAGGAATTGTCACAGAACTCTATGATGTCCAAGTGATTCCTACAGTGCAAAAGCCTATGGCTGTAGGTTTTCAGACTGACGAAATTGCTCAGTTAATTACTTTGGAAATTTAACCGCAGATGGTGGCGGATGTACGCGAATTAACGCAGATAAATGTTTACAGGATTTACCCACGGGGTGTGAGAGTAAGTATTTAGAGACCTCCACAAAAAGAATGATCCAATAGCTATGTGGGTTTAGCGAAAATTTCTACAAACCATTTGTGAAGATTG